>DAOVDO010000085.1 GCA_030669525.1 Dehalococcoidia bacterium
TTTTTTCACATGTTATCTGTACTCTCTCTCCTCTTAGCTATGATAAAGGGATGACAGAAGCGAGCATAGAGCTTGCTAAGGCTGGTATCCCAGTTGCCATTATGCCTATGCCTGCGGTGGGTGAGACAGGCCCTGCTACCCTGGCGGGCACAATGGTTATGAACAACGCTGAATTTCTCGGTGGCCTGGTTATCCAGGAATTTGCCAGCTCTGGGGCGCCGGTGGTGTATTCGGCTGCTGTTGGCACTGTGGATTTCAAAACAGGAACCACAATTCTATCCCCTGAGGGTAGTCTTATGCGCCTGGGCCTTAGCCAGTTAACCCATTATTATGACCTGCCAAGTGAAATGGGCTCTTCTGGCTCCCTTTCTAAACTTCTGGATATGCAGGCTGGCAGCCAAAATGCTATCGCCCTTATCACACACATGTTAACTCTTCCCGATATTGTTCTTGGTTTGGGGGCATTGGAGGGCGCCAGACTCACATCCCCAGAGGGTATGGTTATCGAGAATGAGATTGTAGATTATGCATTAAGGTTTACCCAGGGGATTGAAGTGAATGATGAGACTCTGGCGGCGGACGTCATTGATAAAGTTGGCCCTGGAGGAATATTCCTGGGCGAAAAACACACATTGAAGCATTTCAGAGAGAGGTGGATGTCGAGGCTCTTCGACATAGATAGCTTTGAGGCATGGCAGAAAAAGGGCTCCAAATCAATTGATGAAGTGGCCAGAGAAAAAGTTAAGGAAATCCTGGCAACGCATAAGCCTGAGCCTATTCCTGAAAATGTGGAAAAGGAAATATCCAGGATTCTGAAGAGAGCCGAGACAGAGCTCTTAACGAAAAACTAAAGTTAAGATTTAGTTTCACCAGTGTATTGCCTCATATATACCAGTACACTGACTTCAAATCATGCACAATACTGGAGTAAATCTGCTTAGAATCTTTACCAGGAAAAATACCGGGCAACCATTCTTCTATGGCTATTACATAGTTATCTCTTCAATAATCTTGCTGGCGGTGATACATGGGATGTACAGCACGTACGGGGCCTTCTTCAGTTCCTTACAGAGCGAGTTTGGCTGGAGCAGGGTGGTAACCTCGGGCGTTCACTCGCTAGGCTTTGCCATGTCGGGGCTGGGAGCAATGGTATTTGGCAGACTCAACGACCGTTTTGGCCCACGCCGCATACTGGCTATAGGTGGGGTGCTGTTCAGCCTGGGATATTTCCTTATGTCTCATGTCTCCGGCACATGGCAATTGTACCTGACCTATTGCCTGGTAATCAGTATATGGCCATCTGCAACCGATGTGATACTGCTATCAACTACCTGCAGGTGGTTTGTTTACAGGAGAGGGTTGGTCAGCGGCCTGGTAAAGACGGGCACCGGAATCGGGATAATGCTCGTGCCGCTGCTGGCAAGCTATCTTATTTCCTGCTATGGCTGGCGAACCGCATATACCCTGCTGGCACTTATGGCGATGGTGTTTATCCTCCCGCTGGCTCAGGTATTGAGGCGTGACCCGTCACAGAAAGGACTCCAACCCTACGGCGATGATGCTGCTATCCAGGTTGGCCTGGGCGAGGAGGGATTTTCCTTTAGCGAGGCCGTTAGGTTGAAACAATTCTGGATGCTTTGTGCTGCCCTTTTCATGGTCTGGTACTGTGCGAACAGCCTGATGGTACACGTGATACCTTACGCCATGGATAGCGGTGTCCCCTCAATTCAGGCAGCCGCTCTTATCTCCATTATTGGAGGAACCAGCATTGTGGGTAGGGTTGTCATGGGTGGTACAGGCGACCGAACAGGGGCAAGAAAAGCATTTGCAATAACCTTCTGTATTCTGCTGGCAGCGCTGTTATGGCTCTATTTCTCCACCGAGCTGTGGCAGCTTCGTGCGTTCGTGGTAGTGTATGGCTTTGCCCACGGCGGCTTTTTCGGGCTGCTGGCCCCGCTTGTAGCAGAACTGTTCGGCACCAGGTCTCATGGTGCCTTGTTCGGCACGGTTACCTTCTGGGGAATGATGGGTGGTGCTGTTGGCCCGGTGATTGCTGGATATATCTTCGATGTAACCCAGAGTTACCAGCCAGTCTTCCTCATCCTTATTATAGTCAGCAGCATCGGACTGGCGCTTTCCCTGCTGCTGAGGCGCACCGTCGGCTCTAATACCTATGCAACTTAGCACAATAAAACGAAAGCAGGATGTGTTACTAATCACATGAACCAGTATACCTATCCATAGTGGATGGGCTCATCTGAGGAAACTGAGCTTCTATATCAGGGGAAAGCGTTAACTCGTCGTGGTGTTTGAGTGCCAATATCAACTCTCCTACGAATGGGCGTAGCTGTCGTGAACATATCCGGTCAGTGGTTTTCCATGCCATCCTAAGAGTTCAGGCTGCCGCTGTCCCATATTTACGAAACCTACCTCTTTTCGGTAACATTAATTATGACACAATTCGTTTATTTGACAAGATTTTCTTGGCTTGATATACTGTTACTTACTTAACGGTCGGTAAGTAAGTAACACTTGGAGATGTAGAGATGTTCACCGAATCAAAACGACGAAATACCATGCAGGGCACCAGGGGTCATATTATTGCAGTGGCTCGTCGGCTCTTCTCGGAATATGGCTATTTAGGCGTTTCGATGAGCGATATCGCTGAGAAACTCAACATCAGTAAACCTGCTCTTTATTATCATTTCACAGGCAAGACGGAGATATACGAAAAAGTTCTTGACGAGGTTTTAGCTGCACTGAAGCTGTCTATCGCCGAGGCGTTTAACGAAAAGACGAGCGAGAAGAAATTGCACAGGCTAATCAGGGATTATTTACGTTTTGGCTTCAGGGAGAAGAATCTGATTAAAGCCCTGACGCTAAAATTGTCACCGCCTGATCGTCGGATAAGAAAATACATTATCCAATCAAGAGAGCAAATTGCCAGATCTATTCAACCTCTGGTTGAAGAGGTGTTTGCAAACAAAAATCTAGCACGGATAGTTGACAGTAAATTGATGACCTCTCTGTTAACTGGAATGATGGATGGGTTGCTTCTGGAGCAGTCTTTTTTCAATGAAAGAATTGACCTGGAGAAGGTACCAAGTCAGATAATGAGCGTTTTGTTTTCACAGAACGAGTCAAGGATATTAAAGCAGGAGGGATAAGTCGGATATGAAGACAGTGTATTCACCATGGAACGTGTTGGTTAAATACGGGAACAGACCGCTGGGCTTGCTTGCGGCCAACTCTATTATTAGAGAGAGGGCCATAAGGTACTATGAGAGAAGGACCCATTCAAGGTTGTTGAAAAATCATGGTTATCCCCGTCAGGTGCAGGAAGACAAATTCTACATGGGCAGAGCGACTATTTCAGCCATGGATAAGGTCTTTCAGGGAGCTAAAAATGCCCCCCAGGTTCGCAGAGCTCTGATCAATTCATTGATTTTGAATATTTTTCTGAAAAGGAAATCCACAATCAAGGAATTTAAGCAGCAGTTTGGCTTTGCCCCGCCTGGTTTTTTGGTGATTGGTCCCGGCAAATTTTGCAACCTGAAATGCACTGGCTGTTATGCCAACAGTTCATCAGATGCCTCAGAAAAACTGGACTGGCCAACCCTTAATCGAATTATCACGGAGAAAACAGAACTCTGGGGCTCGTGTTTTACCGTCATTACTGGCGGCGAGCCGACACTATATAGGAGCCAAGGCAAAACGATTATTGACCTAGCCAGGGAGCATCAGGATAACTATTTCTTAATGTACACTAATGGCACATTAATTGACGAGGAGATGGCCAGGAAACTGGCCGAGGTTGGCAACGTTACTCCGGCTATTTCAGTGGAAGGCTTTGAAAAAGAGACTGATGCTCGCCGTGGTAAAGGCGTTCACCAGAAAATCCTGCAGGCAATGAAAAACCTTCGTGAGGCAGGAGTGCCTTTTGGCATCTCTATTACCGCCACGAAAAACAATGCTGACTGGATTCTCGACGATGAAACCTTTGATTACTATTTTGACATGCAGGGGGCGATTTACTGCTGGGTGTTTCAGTTTATGCCGATTGGCAGGAGTACTTCTCTGGAACTAATGGTTAGCCCAGAACAAAGGGTGAAGATGTTTAGGCAATATAAGCGTTTGGTGAAGGACAAGCAACTGTTCGTAGCTGATTTCTGGAACTCTGGGGCGGTTGCTGACGGATGCATTTCAGCGGGAAGATCTAGAGGAGGCTATCTGTATATTGACTGGAATGGCAAGATTTCCCCCTGTGCTTTTAACCCATATACTCCGATAAACATCAATGATGTCTACAAGAATGGGGGTACCCTTAATGATGCCTTGAGCGCGCCGTTTTTCCAGGCTATCAGAAACTGGCAAGACCAATACTATCGAAAAAGAAGAGCAGATGAGAAAGGCAACATAATAATGACTTGCCCAATCAAGGATCATTATGAAATGCTGAGAGGATTGATAGACAAGTACCACCCGGAGCCGATGGATGAAGCAGCCGCCCAGGCATTGAGAGACCCAGAATACAAGAGTGGGCTGATGAAATATCACAATGAACTGGCTGGGGCTACCGATCCTATCTGGGAGGAGGAATACCTTGAAGTGCCCAGCTAGATATCAGTTTTGCTCTGGATTCAGAAAGCAGGCAGGGAAGTCAACAGTAACACCAGTGCAGAGGCAGATAGAAGAACACGAACAGTGTGAGGAGAGACGGCTCAGCATTATTGTTCCCACGTTGGATGAGGAGAGGTTATTGCCTGCGTTGTTGTCCTCTATAGAACTGCAAGGTTTTCACGATTACGAAGTGATTGTGGCAGATGCCGGCTCTGAAGATGGCACGCTAGAAATAGCGAAGAAACATGGCTGCCGGATCGTTGTCGGCGGACGGCTGCCTGGTATTGGCAGAAACAATGGAGCAAAGGCGGCAAGAGGGAAATACCTGCTGTTCCTGGATGCAGATGTTGTCTTGCCTGGAGACTTCCTTAGAACGGTTATTGATGAAGTTGAGAACAGAAATCTTGGCGTCGCTTCTTGCCAGATGATCCCTCTGAGCAGCAGGAAGTTTGATTCTGTCTTTTGTGACGTGCTTAACGGTTATTTCCTGCTCTCTCAGCATATCTATCCTCATGCACCAGGATTCTGTATCCTAGCCAGA
>DAOVDO010000055.1 GCA_030669525.1 Dehalococcoidia bacterium
AGGCTATCAGCGTTACCCGAGCTGAACTCAGTCCTTATGCGCCCAGGATGTATAAGATTACCATCGATTCTAGCAAGATTGGCAGTGTTATCGGTCCTGGTGGTAAGACCATAAGGTCCATCACCGAAGAGACCAAAACAACCATAGACATACAGAATGACGGTACGGTTACCATTGGCTCTTCGAGTGAGGAAGCAGCCCAAAAAGCAATTAAAATAATAGAAGGCCTAACCCAGGAGGCGAAGCCAGGGTGTACTTATACTGGAAAAGTAACCCGGATACTGGGATTTGGAGCCATGGTGGAAATACTCCCGGGTAAAGAAGGCCTGGTCCATATCAGTGAACTCGACAGCAATTACGTAGCCAAAGTTGAGGATGTAGTCAAACTCGGCGATGAGGTAACGGTTAAAGTTATTGAAATTGACGATATGGGTAGGGTAAATCTATCACGCAAAGCACTGCTTGAGGGGCAATCTCACCTGCGTGACGCTGAAGTAAAGGACACCTCTGCCGCCACGCACCGCTGGCAGAAGCAGCCAGTTCCCCGTCGTACTCACCCGCCCACTAAAGGCAGTCGCTACCCCAGATTTAATAGCAGATAAGCCACTTCAATATGTGGGGGAGGTGACGTTTGAAATTAACTAGGGTGATTATACATGGAGCCCTGGGAAAGATGGGACAGGAAATAACCAGTGCTGTGCTCCGTGAGTCCGGGCTAAAGATAGTCGGTGCTGTAGAAAATAAAGTAACGCAGAAATACCTTCCTTTAACCGAACCTTTAACCGGTACTTCAGAGCTGGTGCCATTTTCCTCCGACCTGGAGTCTCTTCTGAAAAACTGCAGCCCTAACGTGCTGGTAGATTTCACCAATGCCGCAGCTTCAATAGCGGCTGCTCGAATTACCCTGAAACATAAAGTTAGCATGGTTATAGGCACCTCAGGCCTCTCTGAGGAAAACATGAGGGAGATTGAACAACTGTGCCGGGATAACGAGGTTGGTGCCATAGTAGCGCCCAACTTTTCACTGGGTGCGGTACTCCTGATTCAACTGGCAAGGGTGGCTGCCAAATTCTTCGACTATGCTGAGATTATAGAAATGCACCATGAAAAGAAACTCGATGCGCCCTCGGGAACTGCGGTTGCCACTGCAAAAGCCATGCTGGCAACGCATGGCGGACCCTTCATCCATCCTGAAACAGAGAGGGAAGTAATTAGCAGTGTTAGGGGTGGGCAAATAGAGGGTATAGCCATTCATAGCCTGCGCTCTCCCGGATTTATGGCAGGGCAAGAAGTTATATTAAGCGCTGCGGGTCAGACTCTGAGGTTACGTCACGAATCTATAAGCCGGGAGTCTTTTACACCAGGCATCATTTTAGCTATAAAGGCAGTGACCAAACATAAGGGACTGACCTATGGACTGGATGCCTTACTGGATGTAGAAACTGAATTCCAACATCTAGACCCCAAGAGATAGTAGCCTGGAGTTTGCTCAGGATTTAGAGTTTAGAAACGGGAGCTTTACATAAAATGGAAGGGGTTAATGTAGCTATCGTCGGTGCCATGGGGCTCATAGGGCAAGAACTCATCAGAATTCTTGAGCAGCGGGATTTCCCCATTTCTTCGCTTAAACTATTCACCTCCAGCCCCCATGCAGGCACCGAACTGTTCTTCAATCACCAGCGGATTAAGGTTAAGGAAGCTACGACAGAAATATTCCACGATACTAACATTGCATTTTTCTCTACCAATGCCAATGTTAGCCGCCGCCTATCACCTATTGCCGTTAATGCTCAGGCAGTAGTCATTGATAATAGCACTGCTTTCAGGATGGACCCTTCAGTTCCTCTCGTAGTTCCTGAAGTAAATCCACAGGATATAAAGCTGAATAAAGGAATAATCGCCAGCCCAGGCTGCTCCACAATTCAATTGGTGGCCGCTCTTTATCCACTGCACAAGGTTAATCCCATAAAAAGAATCGTTGTAAGCACCTATCAATCGGTATCAGACAGTGGAGCCGATGCCTTAAAGGAGCTAACAAGCCAGGTAAAACTAGTTTTAGGAGGGCGCCGTGTCTGCCCTCACGTCTTTTCCCACCAAATAGCCTTTAACGTGCTACCCGAAATCGATGTTTTCCTGGATAATGGCTACACCAGGGAAGAGCAGAAGATAGTGGAAGAAACACGGAAAATAATGCACGCAGATGATATAGAAATTTCGGCAACCTGCGTCCGAGTCCCCGTTTACTTTGGACACAGTGAAGCTGTGAACGTAGAATTCGCCTTACCTTGTAGTCCAGAAGAGGCAAAGTCTATCCTGGCTGAAGCACCTGGAGTCAGTGTTCTGGATGATTCTGCTGTTAGCTTTTACCCTCAACCCTGGGCAGCTACAGGTTCAAATCATGTATTTGTGGGCAGAATCCGAAAAGACACTTCCCACTCTAAAGGACTGGTTATGTGGATAGTAGCTGATAATATACGCAAAGGGGCAGCGTTAAACGCTGTGCAGATTGCCGAAATGGTATTAAAGATGGGACAAAAAGGAAAACGACATTCCTCTACCCGGTACTCCTTATCTGGCAAGGAAGGGTAAACTTAAATGCAGAAGCCAGGTCGATTGTTAACAGCCATGGTCACACCCTTTGATGCTGAGAGCAAAGTTGATTATCAGCAGGCTAAGGGTTTAGCTCAAGCTCTACTTGACTCCGGCAGCGATGGACTGCTGCTCTCTGGCACCACCGGAGAATCCCCTACCCTCAGTCGGGAGGAAAGGTTACGCCTTTTTACTGAGATAAAATCATCAATAGCTAACCGCGGAGTAATAGTGGCTGGAACTGGCAATTACAACACCAGGGAAAGCCAGGAGTTAACCAAAGAGGCAGAAAGAACTGGGGTTGATGCCTGTTTATTGGTGGTTCCCTATTATAATCGGCCGACTCAGCAAGGCTTATTTGAGCATTTCAGTGCTATCGCCCGAGCCACAACCTTACCCTGCATTCTCTACAATGTCCCATCACGTACAGTCACTAACCTCGCCGCCGACACTGTAATCAGGCTAAGTCAGATAGATAACATTGTGGGCATAAAAGAAGCCAGTGGCAACCTCCAACAGATAGCTCAGATTATTCAAGGGGCTAAGAACAGCTTCCTGGTTTACAGTGGCAATGATAGCGACACCCTGCCGGTACTTGCCATGGGTGGTTATGGTGCGATTAGCGTCGCTTCACACCTGGTAGGGATTCAAATAAAAGCCATGATGGATAAATTTGTTAACGGTGAAATCCGGGAGGCAGCTAGCATTCACCGCCATTTATTGCCTCTGATAAATGCACTGTTTGTTATTCCTAACCCCATGCCGGTTAAATATGCCCTGAACCATATTGGTTTTCCTGTGGGCAAAACTCGCCTCCCACTGACTGAGCCTGACGAAAAGCAAGCCGAGATTATTCGGAAAACGTTGGCAGACTATAAAATTGACTTGCCCACACCCCTGAACCCCCACAAAACCTAGCATCTGGCATGCCAGAAGGTCGGCGAATTGTCAGGGCAAGATAGGTCTTACCTCTATCGCCTCCTCTCGACTTGGCCCTACTGTAACCAGACTAACAGGACAGGAGAGAAGCTCCTCAAGACGAGCCATATAGTTACGAGCCTCCAGCGGTAGCTGGTCATACTTGAGCACTTGCTCTGTTGACTCTTCCCAGCCAGGCAGTTCCTCATACACGGGCTGGCATTTCTCCAACGTAGCCACACTGCTGGGGAAGGAATCCAGAACCTTATCACCGAGTTTGTAGGCCACACAGATTTTAATTGAGGGGAATCCATCATAAATATCGAGATGAGTTAAAGCTATATCGCTGAGACCATTTACCTGGACGCTCAGACGGCCAGCCACAGCATCAAACCACCCACAGCGCCGCGGCCTCCCCGTGGTGGTGCCATATTCATGAGCTTTTTCCCGTATGAGTTCGCCCACTTCATCCTTTAGCTCGGTAATCATAGGACCAGCACCAACTCGAGTGCTATACGCCTTGAATACTCCAATAGCACGACTGAATTCCATTGGGCCTATGCCTGCCCCGGTACAACCTCCTCCAGCTAGCGGTGAAGAAGAGGTTACATAAGGATACGTGCCGAAATCCAGGTCAAGCAATGCTCCTTGAGCACCCTCTAACAAAACCAGCTCTTTTCTTGACAATGCCGCATGAAGTATGGAATTAGTGTCCTTGATGTACGGAGTCAATCGCTCTCCATATTGGCAATATTGCTCAAAAATTTCTTCCAGTACCAGGGGCGGATGCCCGTATACCTTTGTAAGAATGACATTCTTAAATTCGAGCGTTGCCTTTAGCCTGGCTAGAAGCACATCCTTGCTCAGTAAGTCCCCGGCACGGATTCCTATACGGGCTACTTTATCAGTAAATGCAGGGCCTACCCCTCTGAGTGTCGTGCCTAAAGCTCCCTTACCAAGCCTTTCCTCCTCAAGTCTATCCATAAGGGTATGATAAGGCATAATGAGGTGGGCACAGTCACTTACGCACAGATTGCTCACATTTACACCACGGCTTTGAAGTTCATCTATTTCCTTGAGAAGTACCGCAGGGTTAACAACCACACCATTTCCGATAATACAGGTCGTTCCAGGGTAAAAGATACCCGCAGGCACCAGGTGCAATTTGAATTCGCCATGAGGGTTAATCACCGTGTGGCCTGCGTTATCGCCCCCCGAGAAACGGACCACCACTTTAGCCCGACTGGCCAGTAAATCAATTATCTTCCCTTTCCCCTCATCACCCCATTGCCCTCCTATAACAGCTATAACAGCCATCTAATTACCCCCCTTAATTTTTGTTTGCCGCCGCAAATAAAGCAGCCTTTGAGCCACGGTAATATAAACAAGAACTACCAGGACACAAATAGCGATAATCACCTGATTGACAAGCAAACCTGCCGCCAATACTATAACCCTCTCAGCCCTGGTAAATAAACCGACCTTACATTCCAGGCCCAGACCTTCTGCCCTGGCTCTTATATAGCTAACGAGAAAGGAGCCGATCAGAGCAATAAAGATTAGCACAATCTCCCAGGCGATTCCTCCAGTCATAAATGAGATTAAAATCCCACAGAATATGGCCGCTTCGGAAATGCGGTCGAAAGTAGAATCCAGGATAGCACCGAATTCTGAAGTTTGCCCGGTAAAGCGAGCCACTGCCCCATCCAGAAGGTCAAAAAAACCGGAGACCAGAATCAAAACCCCGCCAGAAAAAAAATGGCCAGTGGCAATGAGATAAGCCGCTCCGATAGTTACAGCCAAACCTATAGCACTGAGAACATCAGGCTTTATCCCACTCCTGCCCAAAATCCTCACTGCCGGCCTGGTAATACGTGAACCTAAACTTCTCCGAACTTCAACTAAATCAGGCATCTCTACCAGCTTTGATTAACCACACAGGACACCATAATAGACTACTCTTAAGATATGCTGTTCAAGATAGTGGTACTTTTGCCAGAGGGAGCAGCTTACTTCTCAACCCTCACTGGCTGTGGCTCAGGTAGCGAAATTGGTTCTACCTGCTCCTCACCCGCAATAAATGCTTCTGTCCTCAAGCGAGCTTCATCATCGGAATACTGAATCGGCGGTGATTTCATAAAATAAGATGAAGGGGCTACAATAGCTCCGCTCAGTCCGCGGTCTAACGCCAGTTTGCAGCACCTTATAGCATCAATAACCACACCGGCTGAATTGGGGCTATCCCACACCTCCAGCTTTAGCTCCAGGTTCAGAGGGACATCGCCAAAAGTGCGCCCCTCCATCCTTATATGGCAGAATTTGCGGTCTTCCAGCCAGGGAACATAGTCACTGGGGCCAACATGAATATTATCAGCGCCCATGTCATAATCAAGCTGCGAGGTAACAGCGTTCGTTTTGGAAATTTTCTTGGACTCCAGGCGCTCTCTCTCCAGCATATTGTAGAAGTCAGTGTTGCCACCAAAGTTCAATTGATAAGTTCGCTCCAACCTGACACCACGGTCTCGGAAAAGCCTGGTTAATACCCGATGAGTAATGGTGGCGCCAACCTGCGACTTGATATCATCACCAATGACAGGCAATCCTCGTTCGGCAAATCGATTTTGCCAGTAAGGCTCACGGGCAGTGAAAACCGGTATGCAATTGATTAAGCCACAGCCAGCAGTCAATACCTGCTCCACATACCACTTGGTTGCCTCCTCACTCCCCACAGGTAAATAGTTGATTACCACATCGGTCTTGTTCTCCTTGAGAATACCCACTACGTCAGCCGTTGGACCTGGCGCCTTGGTTATGATTTGAGATAGATATTTGCCCAGCCCATCATGAGTCATACCCCGTTGCACCCTGACACCCGTTTTAGGCACATCACAGAATTTGAAGGTGTTATTGGGAGTAGTATAGATAGCTTGAGCCAGATCTTTGCCCACCTTATTTTTGTCGATATCAAACGCAGCCACGAAGTTAATGTCGGCTATGCGATAACCCCCCAGATTGACATGCATCAGACCAGGAACAAACTCATCCTCCCGGGCATTCCTGTAATAAT
>DAOVDO010000081.1 GCA_030669525.1 Dehalococcoidia bacterium
GATGTAATAAAATTTGCTGCTACCGGAGGGGTTATGGACCCTGTAAGCATTCCTGGAGCTCAAGAATTTTCTGATGAAGAAATGGAAGTAATCATCAAGGAAGCAAATAGAGTAGGAAAAAGGACTGCGGCACATGCGCAAGGAACTGAGGGAATAAAAGCAGCTATAAAAGCCGGGGTAGGTTCCATAGAGCATGGAATAATATTAGATGATGAATGCATAGATTTAATGAAGGAAAAGGGCACGTTCTTTGTTCCCACCCTGGCAGCTGTCTATTGGATCATCGAGAAAGGCGTTGAATCAGGAATACCTGAACATGCTGTGGAGAAGGCCAAGTCCCTGTTCGACATACATATACAAAGTTTTAAGAAAGCTCTAAAAGGCGGAGTGAAAATAGCAATGGGGACTGATGCGGGGACACCTTTTAACAAACATGGGCGCAATGCATTTGAGTTAGAATTAATGGTAAGGAACGGGATGTCTGAAATGGAAGCAATTATTGCCACTACCAGGATAGCTTCAGAAGACCTGAGAATATCAGACGAAGTCGGGACAGTAGAAGAAGGAAAACTTGCCGATATAATCATTATGGAAGGAAACCCGCTAAATAACATTGGCTTGTTGCAGGAAGAGGAAAAGATTAAAACAGTTATAAAAGATGGATCGATAGTGGTCAGGAGGACTTAATCGACTCTATTCCACGGAGGGAGGTGATGCCTATGAAACAAAAGACACTCGGGAAAGACTAAGGAAGAAAATTTAAGAAGGAGGTTTAGATGAGAAATAAAATACTGATGTTGGTGTTATCGGTAGTGGTCATCGCAAGCTTCGTTGTCGTTGGCTGTGCCCCCGAGGCAGCGCCGCCTGAGAAGGAGGCAACTCCAGAGCAAGAGGTAATTACCTGGGTAATGCAGGATTTCTTTGCACAAGGTCTACTTTGTTCAGAGGGTGGGAGATGGCTATCTGAAAGACTCGAGCAGCTTGTTCACACACCCAAGTACCGCCTCGAAGTTGACTATCACTATGCCGGTGAGATAGTACCATCAGCTGAGACGCTTTCTGGTGTGATGAGTGGCACTATTGACTGTATGCACGGTTGGACAGGTTTCTGGAAGGGGACAGACTCCGCCTTTACACTTTTTGCCTCTTTCCCTCTTGGTATGAATATGGAAGACTTTGCCATATGGATGTACGCGGGTGGTGGCCAGGAATTGTGTGACGAGTTTGCAGCCCAGTATGACCTCAAAGGCTTTATGAGTGTTGCTGGTGGGTGTGAAAGCGGAATGTGGAGCAATGTTAAAATAGAGGACCTCGAAGACTATGAAGGATTAAAATGCCGCGTCCCTGGCTTTGGGGAGGATGTTTTATCAGCATGTGGCGCTGAAACCACTGCCTTGCCTCCTGAGGACATATACCTGGGAATGGATAGAGGAATTGTAGACGCTATTGAGTTCGCTTGGCCATGTGTTGATATAAGCATGGCATTTCAGGAGGTTGCTAAGTATTGGGTTGCGCCAGCATGGTGGCAGCCGATGAGCATACAAATGTTCTGGATCAACTTGGCCACTTGGGATGCACTACCCGACGAGCTGAAGCCGTTAGTCGAGGAGGCCTGTGCTGCCAACTCCTTTCAGGCTCTGGCATTCTTTGAGCACGAAAATATAACTGCAATCAAAGAAGTCCAAGATTATGGTACAGAGATAACTAAACTCTCACCAGAGACCATAGTATCGCTGCAAGATATGACGAACCACTTGCTGGAAAGTGAGGCGGCGAAAAATCCTTGGTTTGCCAAAATAGCAAAATCTCAGTATCAATTCTTGAAGGACTATAATACCTGGCGCTGGATGATGACCCCGTTTGGGCACGGTTTGGTTCGAGATAAATGGCCTGACTTCGTTGATTGATGGTCTGCAGAAAACGGATAAGGCTTCTTTCTGAGGGAGTCCTCTTAAGGACTAGCTTATGAGGGCTTCCTTCGAGGAAGTCTGAGAGTTTGCAAGTGAGTATAGCGCATTCTATTGTTGCGAAGTTGGATACCATCTCTGAATGGACAGGGAAGATAGTTAAGTGGTTCATCATTTGTCTGATGTTGGTGGTGCTCATAGAGGTGGTGGGAAGAAAAGTATTCAACAATCCTTTTTCTTGGAGTACCATCACTGCGAGCTTCTTCTTTGGTTATTTCTTTATGCTAGGATTTGGCTACACACTTCTCTATAATAGGCATGTAAATGTACCCGTTCTCTACGAACGTTTCCCAGAGAAGCTGAAGTATGTAGTTTCCATAGTTTTGCTAGGGCTTTTTGGTTGCGGCTTTTGTATTATTTTTATATACGCTGCAATACCAGTTGTCATTGAGTCTTGGCGGCATATGGAGCAGTTTCAGGGTATATGCCGCTTCAACATATCGCATTTCAGAACCGTGATACCAGTGGCATTTTTGTTGCTACTTCTTCAGTTGATCTCGCATATTATTAAACACATAGCTGCTCTTAAGAGGGTAAACCTGTGACTCCTCTCCAACAGACCATTATTATGTTCCTCGCCCTACTAGTGCTTCTCGTCGCAGGGCTTCCTCTGGCTATCTCCTTAGGCAGTCTTGGCCTGATGCTTGGGTTGCTATGGGTAGGACCTGACTGTCTTACGATGTTCGCGTATCGTTGCTATGGGATCATGGCAAATTTGGTTCTTATAGCTATACCCCTTTTTGTCCTGATGGCCAGTTTCTTAGAAAGGTCAGGCATTGCAGAGGTAGCTCTCGATGGAATGCGTAATATAACAGGCCCTTTGAGAGGTGGCTTAGTAATAGCAGTGGTCTTGACGTGTACACTAATGGGCGCTGGCACTGGAATTATTGCTACCGGAATTGTCACTATGGGGCTTGTAGCCGCACCTAGTATGCTTCGCTACGGCTATCAGAAGGAGTTGACCACGGGTGTCATTTGTGCTGCAGGAACGCTGGGCATCTTAATCCCTCCCAGTATAATGTTGGTTTTCATGGGATCTCAAACGGGTCAATCAGTAGGTAAGCTTTTTATGGCGGGCGTTGGCCCCGGGTTGCTCCTTTCCTGTCTGTATATCGCCTACGCACTAATTAGATGTGGTATTAATCCAGAGCTAGGTCCCCCTGTGCCCATTGAGGAAAGAAGGGCAGTCCCAGTAAAAAGGCGGTTGCTATTGTTTACAAAGGGCGCTCTGCCTATGTTGGTGCTTATTTTCGCGGTGATAGGATCCATATTCTTAGGGATAGCCACTCCTACCGAAGCTGCTGCTGTAGGTGCGTTCATAGCTTTGCTGATGATGGTTGTTTATGGCAAGTTCAGTTTTTCAACCATGAATGACGCGGTTAAGGAAACCTTGAAAGTAACCTCAATGGTGATGCTGGTCCTTGTTGGTGCTACTTGCTTCACAGGCACGTTTATACGTATCGGTGGTGGAGAAGTTGTCCGGGCGTTTTTGCTGGCATTGCCAAATAAATGGGCCATCTTGGCCGTAATGATGGTCATCATCTTCGTGCTGGGCATGTTTATCGATTGGCTTGGCATTCTATTGCTGGTTGTCCCCATCTTTATGCCTATAGCGACTCAACTTGGTTTCGGCCCGCTATGGTTTATAATGGTTGTGGCTGTCAATTTACAGATGGCATTTTTGACGCCACCGCTTGGCTATGCACTGTTCTTTATGAAGGGAACTGCACCACCGGAAGTAACAATGATGCATATCTACCGCGGCATCGTTCCTTTTGTTGCTCTTCAGCTGCTTGGTTTAATCATAGTTATCCTGTTTCCTCCAATTATTACTTGGCTTCCCAGTGTGATGTTCGGTAGGTAAATAGTCATGAAGCCATTATGCAGACATTCTTGAGGGGGGTTTAACTTACATCATGTACAAAGGAGAATAATAAGTGGCAATTCAAATTACTACGTTAACTGAAAATACGGCTAGTTGGCTGGGTCTTCTTGCTGAATGGGGAGTAAGCATTTTACTAGAAGCCGATAACTATAAAGTTCTGCTAGATACAGGCTCAAGCTTTGTGGCAGCTTACAATGCCATTGCTATGGGAATAGACCTATCGCAAACTGATGAGATTGTCTTTAGCCATGGCCATGATGACCATACAGGGGGTTTGCTACACGTGCTCAAAATGATGAAAAAACAGGTCGAGATAATTGCTCATCCAGACATATGGGCAGCCAAGTACTACCAGACTCCCGAAAAGCGGTATCGGTACATAGGAGTGCCTTTCCCTCGAGAAGCAGCAGAGAGTCTGGGTGCTTCTTTCAATTTAACTAAGGGCCCGGTATGGATCACTGATAATATTGTTACCAGCGGCGAAGTGCCCATGGTCACTGAATATGAGAACATTGATACTAGTCTATATGTTAAAGAAGGCAATGATTTCAAGCCTGACCCACTATGGGACGACCAATCACTTTTCATCAAATCTGGCAAGGGACTAATAGTCATTTTGGGTTGCGCCCATAGAGGTATAATAAATATCCTAAACCATGCCCAAAAATTAACCGGCGTAGAATCTATCTATGCAGTAATTGGCGGTACCCACCTCGGATTATCCTCGCCGCAACATGTGCAGTTTGCAATTGCTGAACTGAAGCGCTTTGGCATCCAGAGACTCGGGGTATCCCATTGCACTGGTTTGCCAGTAGCTGCTCTTTTAGCTCATGAATTCGGGGATAAGTTCTTCTTCAACAATGCCGGCACCCGCTTCAACACTTAAGATATTTAGCAGGAGAAAGAGCAGCGTGAAAACTGCCACTGTTTCACCTATTGCCTCCTTGGTTTATAGACCCCCAGGTTTGGTACTTCCTGGGGGTCCTTTCCTCTATTTTACGCTGTGCGTAATCGAGGTTATGATGAATAGGGTAGTCGTAATAACCGATCGAGTTTGAAGATGGCTCTAATCTTGCTGAATGGAGAAGGCTCTTTTTGCAAACATTTTGCTAACAAACTGATTGACATGCCCCAGCACCAGATGCTACCCTAGATACAAAATGAGTCCGGCCCCCAAACCATAAACCATGTCATTGTATCTGAAGACATGTTCTGGCACACCAGGTTTCGGTCTTCGGAGGATGAGCCAGGCACGACGTCCCATATAGTCTGAGATGGTTACGCTGGCCGCTCCGACACCCCAACCTACGATGGGACACAGCTAACCACAAAGGCTACCACCGACGGGGAGCGTCAAAATACCAGCTACGGCTTAAGCGTGAGCCTATGAAGTGTTTAGTTGTTGCTGACTACACATTTTAACGTTATGTGTGACTGGCATCGCTGGAAGCGGCAAAGCTTGGGTAAAGCTGTCCCACAATGGCTGTAAAAATT
>DAOVDO010000023.1 GCA_030669525.1 Dehalococcoidia bacterium
AGCAGAGCATTAACCAATCTCATAGAATCCAACACGCTGATTATTTTTTCAATTTGATGGTCGCTTAGCTTGGTGTAAATCTGTCTGGCTCTATAGCCCATTGAAATTTCCCTGCCTATTTTTGCTTTCCATTGCTTTTGGTAATGGGAAAGCTGGTCAACAGTTAGTTCGTCCCTGTAGAGACCCTCGCTAAGCACTTTAGCAGCTATTTTAGCAGCTATATGCCCAAAATAGATGCCACCTCCGGTAGTTGGCTTCACCTGGCCGGCAGCATCACCGATAACCAGTATCCTATCCCCGTAGGTACACGGTAGAATTCCCATGGGGATGACTTTTTGCACTATTTTTCCTACCCTGCTTGTTATCCTATCCTGACAAAAGGACTCAAGCAGGAACCTCTCCAAATGCAATTTTGCATGAGATTTTGTTATCAGACCAGCCAGAGCTTTTTCTCCTGAAATGGGTACAAGCCAGGCAAAGAAACCCGGTGCCGTTCGTTGTCCAAAGTATATCTCTATTTCATTGATGTTAATACCTTTAATCTCAGTTTGAGAACCAATTGCGAAATGCCTAATTTTACCCAAACCTAGCTTCTGGCATAGTCCGGGGCTGAAACCGCTGGCTAAAATCACAGCCCTTGAATTAATTATCTCCCTTGAGCCTCGGAATATTGTCTCAACTTGCACCTCCGCTTTTCCTATGGAGATATCACTAACATGAGAAGAAAACAAATACTCAGCACCTATGGCTTCGGCTTTGCGTGCAATAGACTGTTCGAAAGACGCCCTATCTATCACATAAGCTTGAACTTTTTCGCTTATTAACTTCAGATATTTCCCGGAAGGTGAAAAAATCTTAGCTGATTTTACCCTGTTTACTATCACTTCTGGGCTGATACCAAAGGAATCAAAACATACAGTGCTGACTATCCCAGTACAGCAAACATCAATTCCCGCCTCGTTTTTTTGTTCCAGGACAGCTACGCTATGTCCCGATGAAGCAAGTTCAAACGCAGCATAACTTCCCGCTGGTCCCGCACCCACAATGATGACATCATAAAATTTACTTGACAATTAAGCGATACCCATTCAAATATTTCACTATGCAATGTTATCATATTACATAAAGGAGAAAATAGTTAATAGAGATGCCTTTGAATTGCAGGTAATCCATAGGAATTTTTTATGGATAAGCAATTTTTCGAGGTGATTGTAGTTGGTGCTGGCCCTGCCGGTGCAACTCTTGCTTATGAACTGGCAAGGGAAGGTATAAAGGTATTGCTTCTAGAGAAGGAGTACTTACCTCGCTACAAGTGCTGCGCTGGTGGTATTACCGCGAGGGCGGCCAAGCTTTTAGATTATGATATTTCTTCGGTGGTTGAGGACACGATTTGTGATGTCGTGTTTACCTATCGTTCTGGCCAATATTATATTGGACATGATAGTGAGGGACTGATTTACACGGTTATGCGAAACAAATTTGACTTCCTCCTGGTGGAAAGAGCAAAGCAGTATGGAGCCATTATACATGATAAACATGAAGTAACTCAGATACGGATGGATAGTAACGGAGTGGAGGTATCAACTACAGATGACACCTACCGGGCATATTTTATTGTAGGAGCCGATGGAACCTATAGCCAGGTGGCAAAACAGCTGGAAATCAAACGAAATGTCAGTTATCTTGCTGCGATGGTAACAGAGCTTAATGTGCCCAGCAAAGATATTGACCGGTGGAAAGGGCGGGTTAACATAGACTTCGGATATATTGCTGGCGGCTTTGCCTGGGTATTCCCTAAGAAAAATCATATTTCCGTGGGTATTGGTTGCCATGGTGCAAATGCCGTAAGTTTGAGACGGGGTTGTAAAAAATATATACACTCGCTAGCCATCGTCCACTATAACAATGTCAAATCCTGCAGTTGCCTGATTCCCACATCCCAGAGTAATAGCATTGTGTGTAAAGATAGAGCATTACTGGTGGGAGATGCCGCTGGTTTTACCGATCCCCTTACTGGTGAGGGTATCTATTATGCTGTTCTTAGTGCACAGCTTGCGGCTAATGTGATAAAGGACTGCCTGATGCAAAGCACGGGAGATTCGTCCAGGTATCAGCAAGATGTGGAAGATATGATAATATCCGAACTGAATGTGGCACGAGGATTATTAAGAGCGTTAGCCTTTTCTCCCCGGTTGACACTAAAATTATTTCAAAAGGACGAAAGAGTGTGGAGAGCTTGTCTATCCTTGATGCATGATAGAACAAAATATGCTATCATAAGTAGGAAATTAAGAGAAATCAAGGGAAAGTTACGGCTTTTTATAGGTACACTAACCTTTCTTTCCCGTCTTAAAGTAAAATGAACAGGCAGTATCGTGATTTGGGGTTAGGTCTGCTTGCTGTAGGATCAGGTCTCGTGCCAACAGCATTCCTGCTGCTGAATTCTATTCCCATAATTGCATTAGGAATCGCAGTAATTATACTGGGAGCAGTATGCCTGGCATTGGCAAGAACCAGACCAAAAATTTCCCCAGAAGTAAGTAGTCTTCTTATGAAGACTGGTGTGGAAAATATAGGCTCCTTACTTGAAGAGTTGGGCCTAAAATCCAGGGGAATGTACTTGCCCTCTTCATTGGCGGGTGGAAAGCCACGGGCTATCATCCCCCTGTATAGTAATCCTCACTTCCCTAAAATAAATGTACCCCTTAATCAAAGACTCATAGTTTCTTGTGGGCAAGATCCTGAGGATATCGGCATCATGGTAACCACCGCAGGTTCAAATATCATTAATATGCTTGAGACAATGCCTGGAGCAACTTCAGACGAGGTTGCCGCTGCCCTGAGCACCGTTCTAATAGGTACACTGGATCTAACTACTGGTGTTGAAGTGATAATGGAAAACAACAAGGTTATTGTCAGGTTATCCAATCCACGTCTGGAGGAGAAAGAAAATACCTGGGTTGTACAAAGTTTGGGAAGCTCTACCGCCTCAATAGTTGCCTCCTTGCTTGCTGAAGCTCTTGGTAAGCCAGTGATAATAGAATCTGAGAGTTTGAAATCAAAGGAAAACCTTATTACGTTAGAAATTCTGAGCACTGAATCTGAAATTGAGGACAATATCGAACACTAAACCAAATGAAGAGCAAAATAGAAAATTCATTGGCGCTGTATCCTGATAAGTGAAATTAAATAGAAAGGTAATATTTAAATTATTAATTTGCACTTTAGGTTTTTACCCATGATTAGCTAGATGAAAATATATGATAACTATATTATTATCCTGGCAAGCCTTCTATTAATTACCTCGGTTATTTTTGCAGTACTGGATGAAACCCGTCTGGATCTCTGTTTCTCTGTATTCCTTATCGAAGCCCTGGTATTAAACGAGCTATGCATTTACCTCAATCCCAAAGCGAAGAGAGGCCTGAATACCGTTAACTATGTACTTTTCGCTGGATTCGCGCTTATTGTGGCTAATAAGGTGATACAGATAATCTGGGGCTTTGACGCTATGGCTATTCTATCGAATATCATAAAGATGAGAGTGATGGACACCCTCCAGGCATAACGCTATTGTGAAAAGGCTTATTTTAATCCTATCAACGATAATTCTTACAGCTTCAGCTTTCTGGGGGTTGGTTGTCAACGGATTGAGTCAAATCCCACATGAAGACCCATCTACCGCTGAAACGCACTTCAATTTTGTCATCCCCTTGCTTCATTATAGTGATATTTTTACTATGATAGCGGAAAGAGATTATTCACAGGCACGTGAACTATTAGAGGAGCTAAAGCTGGATTTTGCTCATCTTCCAGAGGATGTAATCTTTATTATGGCCAGGTACAACGACCTGAGTAACGAATTGACCAACCAGCTCGATAAACTGGAACATACGCTTGATAGATGTGAGCAATTCCTGTCAGAAAATAAGCTGAATGAGGCTTTTGTTGAGCTTAATGAAGCTAGGAAGTTAATTACTGAAGTGAAAATACTTATCAGGAATATCACCCTGGCTACAGAAGAACTATTTTATATTCTGGCTCCTTTCCTGTCACCCCAGGATGCGGAAGCTATAAACGAGGCAAAGGCAAGACTGCAAGAAGCAATAGACAGGCTGGCGGAACTCGAGGCATGGTATATGGAACGCATGCAGAGTCTTGAAGAGGAGGCCGAGCGAAAGGCTCAAGGAGGCATTGAGACTGAAGGTGAACCGGTCGAAGCACTGCTGCCTACCGACTTGACCCTTGATATTAGACCTGAGCGAGTATGGGTGGGAGAAAGGATTACTGTATTTGGCAGACTCTGGTCTACAGAAAGGCTTATCGGTGCCAGACAGGTCTCTATATTTTTAAACGGAGAGCACACTGCCACAATTACCACTTTTAGTGATGGTACTTATGAAACCAGCTTCACACTGCCCTACTGGTACGTACCTACAATAGAAGTTCAGGCTTCCTATGTTCCTACCGGTGATGACAAGAAGATTTACACCGCTTCATCGAGTGAGGTTGAGATAATAACAGTTTTATACCACGACACTGGCCTGAAGACAGAGATTCCCGAGAGAGCATATCCAGGTTTGCCTGTGAGGGTAGGTGGGAAGGTGGAGTCGGATGGTAATGTTATTGGTCGCAGCGTTATTGTACTTCTTGATGGAGAACCTCTTTTTGAAGACATCACAGACGACAATGGTTTATTTTGGCGCAATATAACGCTTGACAGGGAAACCGCAACAGGAGAGCATAGTCTAAGATTTACCACCACCCCCGATAATAAATACCGCTCGGCTGGTACCTCAACCGACAGTGTCCTGCAGGTGGAAAAAGTAACACCTAAAATTGAGCTTCAGGCACCCAGGTTTATACTTTTACCACAGAAGGTTGAGTTAACGGGAGAAGCATATTCTCCTCTTCCTCTTGTAGGAGCTGCGCTAAATCTAGAGACAGGCGGGACTTCCAGTACCAGTGTCGTTAATGAGGGAAGATTTAATATAGAGCTGGCGTTACCTTTTATATCTAACTTTTTAGGTCACAGGAATATAAAAGCCAGCCTTGTCCCCCGGGAGCCATGGCATCTTACTGCCACTCGGGATGTTAGCATTTATGTCATAAATTTGATCTATGTGGCAATTATACTGGCAGCACTCATCCTGGCATGGAAACGACTACTGGTGGTTATACCAGGTATATTTCGAAAAAGGCAGATGCCTTTCATACCTCAAGAAGAAACGCAAGGGCAATTAATCTCCACGGTATTCCCTATTCTGGAAATCAAGCCTGTACCGGGAGATAACCCAGGAATTATCTTAAGGGCTTATTATGTGGCGGTGGTCGCTGTGCAGAAGCTGGCGATGATTTTCCTTAAACCTCAGATGACCATGAGAGAATTCCTGAATCAGGTTAAATTCTCACTTGGTAAGTTTGCCAGTTTGTTTGAGCGATTAACCTACATGGCTGAGAAAGCGCTATATTCAAATCACACTATAAGAGAAGACGAGGCTTTTCTAGCTCAAAACATGGCCTCACAAGTGGACAGGGAAAGAGTAAAAAATTAAATTAGTCAAAAAAAATGTAGAGAAATGTACATAAATTTCAAAAATTTAATTCTATCCAGAGCCCAGGAGTTGACAAGGTTAGTGCAAAGATCAGTTACCGAAAGACTTCATCTCATGATAGTGCTTGTCCTGGTTATGTTGGCTTTGCTTGTGTGGTTCTATCCCAGCAACAGTGATTTTAAGAATGAAAATCCTCACTGGAATGGTACCATGGATTTTCTAGAGGATATTGATGCGCAGGTGCTGTATTCTTATGACCCACTACCACCTGAAGCTCAAAGTACCACACTGATAGTTATCCCCTACATTGAGCTATCCCCTGACGACCTGAAGAGGGTTGACGATTATGTCAACTCAGGTGGCAGATTGCTTCTTATGGACGACTTTGGCTTTGGCAATGGAATGCTGGAATACCTGGGCCTTGACTTACGCTTCACAGGCGCCCAGGTGCTCGACCCATTATTAGACTATAAGAACAAGAATTTGCCCAAAGTGATTGATTTTTCTGATGGTTCTGCCTCTAATGAGGTAGATAGTCTGGTATTCAATCATGCCACCAGTCTGTCCGATACGTCAACAGGCGATGTTGTGGCATGGTCATCATATTTCAGCTTCCTGGATGAAAACCAGAGCGGTCAATGGGATGAAGGAGAACCAAAGGGTCACCTGCCTGTGATAGCTGAATTCAGTATAGGAGAGGGAGAGATCTTCGTTATATCCGACCCCAGTATTTTAATAAGCAGTATGCTGGATATGGAGGACAATCGACAGTTCCTGGAAAATATTATCAAGGGCCAGGTGTTTTTTGACCAGGCTCATCTTCCCGATGCCACATTGGATGAAGCCAAGGTGGTGCTAAAGGTTACCCGCAGGACGATGGCCACGGTATGGGGTACCCTGGGATTGATAGCATTAGTATTGATATTGACATTAAAACCAATGAGAAATATCAAATTATTTAAAGTAAAATAACAAAGTCAGGATTGCAGAATTTTAAGGAGGGCGATACCAATGGCGAACGACGATCTATCTATAACACAGAAGATACTGGATGAGGTCTCCAAAACGGTTGTTGGCAAGGCGGATACCAAGGAGTTGCTCCTGGTAGCCTTGCTTAGCGGGGGTCACTTACTGATTGAAGGTTTGCCAGGCACAGCTAAAACCACACTGGCGAGGGTATTCGCCCAGACAATTGGAGGCGTGTTCAAGAGAATACAGTTCACCCCTGATATGCTACCCTCAGATATCACCGGTTTCTATATGTATTCCCAGGATGGTAGGTCCAGATTTATACCAGGTCCTATCTTTACTAACCTGCTGTTGGGCGATGAGTTAAACCGGGCAACACCCAGAACACAGGCTGCCCTCCTTGAAGCCATGCAGGAAAGCCAGGTAACCGTTGAGGGCATAACTCACCTTCTGCCTTCACCCTCCATGGTTATTGCCAGCCAGCTGCCTTATGGCGGTGCCGGCACCTATCCCTTAACAACTGTGCAGGTAGACCGTTTTTTACTCCGAGCCTGGAGTGATCTACCCTCTGAACAGGAAGAGAAAGAGATTATTCAGAATATAGACAGCATAGAGGAAAGAGTGGTGGAGCCAGTAGCAGAGCCACAACAAATTTCACAAATTCGCCAGACCGTTAAAAATATTCACCTGTCTGAGAAAGTCAGGGACTACATTATTTCCCTGGTAAGGCATGTGCGAAATAATCCCGATATCCTGGGAGTTCCCAGCCCAAGGGCTGGTATCGCTTTATACAAGGCTTCGAGAGCACTGGCATTACTCCATCAGAGAGACTATGTAATACCGGATGATGTAAAAAGGCTCTTCCATCCCGCTTTAGCCCACAGGGTAACTATAAAACCAGAAGCGGAGATGGAAGGGATAACACCGCAAGATATCATCAAGAAAGCACTGGAGGAGGTTCCCGTACCAAAAGAACCGTAACGATTTATTCCAGGTATTGAGTTCTAATATTGTATAACGAAAATCTAAGTTTCTGGAACAATGAGAGTAATTTTTAAAGTCTACCCCGTGATCTCGCTACTGGCAGCTACTATTTTTTCACCATTACCACAGTCAGTCATAGCTCTGGGATTATTTATACTGGGATTGTATTTCCTGTTGAGAACGCTGCCTCGCTGGGAAATACCGGTTGCAATGGCTTATCTTTTTGTTATACCGCTTCTATTCCAGCCGGTATTACCAGTCTTTTCGCCTTTGCTGGCGTTACCCATACTACCTTTAATAAGCTGCGCCTTTAAGGAAAATGCTCTCAACCTGAGCATCGTTCCTCCAACAAGGCAAAGGGAATTGACGTTAACTTCCAAATCGGTATTATCCGCTGCCGGAGCAACAACAGTTGTTTCCATTCTCCTGGGAAACTGGACTCTGGCAATAAGCGGTGGCATGGCACTGTTACTTGTTACTGGTATTTTGTTATATGTTTTTAAACACTCGCCACTACCACCTGTGGAGGTAGAGCAGAGGGAAATCAGGCTTCTTGCTGGAAATACAACCCGACTAGAAGTCACACTAATACGCAAGACCTCTTTCACCCTTCACATCTCCTTAAATTCCAGCTATTCCTGGGTTCGTCCCGCCAGGCAAGAGCTTTTTAGCATACCCGAGAAG
This sequence comes from Dehalococcoidia bacterium, assembly GCA_030669525.1. The sequence continues at coordinate 8,193 of DAOVDO010000023.1, forward strand.
TTAGAGATTCACCTAACACTCGCCCCTTCACTGTCAGGTCCCTCACAACCGCAGATTGACATATTTTCCACAGACCCCTGGGGACTATTCCAGATGAGACAGGTAATCGAGCCGGTGAAGCTCTATGTTATTCCACGTGCCAGATACGCTGAATGGCTTGCCCGGAAATATCTCGAAGAAACAGCATCACAGGCTGGAGCTCGTTCAGCTACATTTTCACCGGTTATATCAGGTATGGCTCCCAGGGGGGGTGTGGAATATTACGACAGCCGGTTCTGCCCGCCAGGCGATAAATTGAAGGACATAGATTGGAAACATACTGTGAAGTTGGGCAACATCATAGTTAAAGAATACCGGGAAGAAGCACGACAGATGGCGATAATAGCTGCCAATTTAGCAGTAGCAAATATCGAAGAGGCGGACAAACTGGTTTATAACCTTATTGTCTCAGCATTGACTCTGGCGGGGGCAATAATTCCTGCCGCCATAGCAGCCTATGACCATAAACAGGTGCTGGCGGTAACCCCACCCCTTGACTCCAGAGACCTGGTAAAAGAAGCATTGCAATTAGGGCAGGAAGTGGTGTTTATTACACCTCTGAATAGATATATCCAACCCCCCGATATCAGGCAGCTTAATATCTCCTTAAGACAACTGCAGGGAACATCTCTGGAGACAGCAAGAAAGCTAAGGGAAATCCTTCAGATTGAGAGAAAGGCGATAGAGGAAGGGGTCAAGGAACATCCAGCAAAGGAGGCATTGAACCGCGTCACAGCTCATGCCTTACCGCCGGCGACAATAACGGTAATTTCCTCCTGGAATCATGATAACGAAGCCCTGTCACTTACCCTGGAGGAGCTAAAAGGCAGGGGATACAATACTACGGTGTTGGAAATCAGAAATTAGAATTTATAGTTTAAAATGAAAAAGGGATACTTGTTGGAATTCTTTCCCGCAGTTTTAATTTTTATCTTTGCCTTTTAATTTTTAAAATGCTGGTATTAGGTCATGCTGGAATTACACTGGGAATCGCCACTGTATTGAATGGTGCCCTGAGCAAAAAATACCCTGTTAGCATTCCTTCTAATTCAGCTTCAACTAAGCTTCCTTTCATGATGTCTCTGTTTTACTCTCTGGCAAAACGTATAGATATCAGAATCTTGCTGGTTGGTTCACTACTCCCTGATATCATCGATAAGCCAGTGGGGCAAATCCTGTTACGGGATACCCTTTCCAACGGCAGGATATTCGGCCATACACTGCTCTTTCTGATTATCATCTACGTTGCTGGAATATTGTTATATCAAAGAAGAAGTAAAAACTGGCTACTTGTCCTGTCATTCGGTACATTTACACATTTAATCTTTGATCAGATGTGGCTTGACCTACATACCCTTTTCTGGCCGCTACTCGGATGGAGCTTTGAGAAAGGGTCTCCAGACCTTGTTATCTGGATACAAGATATATTTGCTGGACTGGTATCTGAGTCCAGCGTGTACATCCCCGAGATTATCGGGGCTGTGGTGCTGAGCATTTTCATCAAGGAAGTCATACGCCTGAGGTCAGTAGGCAGCTTCATGAAAAGAGGTACTATCGCTACACCGTCAGGTAAAACTAAAGCTCATTTCTATCAAAAGCAAACGGGGAATACACCAAGATGAGGCATAGGTAACCAGATGAGTCTTTACCAATATGTGACAGTATGGTTTAATATTAGTCAAATTAAGAAAGCCAGGTGATAATGGCTGGAATATTAAACAGGATTAATAGCGCTAACGACCTCAGGACACTGGTCAAGGCTGAACTGGACCAGCTTTGCACAGAGATACGAGAACTACTGATAAGCAGGGTTACTGAAAATGGAGGTCATCTGGCATCAAACCTGGGGGTGGTTGAGCTCGCTGTCGCA
>DAOVDO010000025.1 GCA_030669525.1 Dehalococcoidia bacterium
CCAGTACACCAACCCCGATGATAATGCCACCCAGTTTGTTAACAGCGTCTATAACCTCAGTGATGGAGCTACCAGTAGTCAAGACATCATCAACAATCAGGACACGGTCACCAGGATTGATGGTAAGTCCACGCCGAAAAACTCTTTCCTTGTCTTCTTTCTCGGCGAACATACCTTTTACGCCCAGTTGCCTGGCAACTTCAAAGGCGATGATAATGCCACCGGTAGTTGGTCCAACAACTACCTGGACTTTGTCTTCTTTGAAATGCTCAGCGATGAACTGGCAGAGCCTTTCGGTATAATTGGGGTATTGCAAAACACGGAATTTTTCCCAGTATACTGGTGAGTGCAGGCCTGAAGTTAGCAGAAAATGCCCCTCCAGTATAGCCCCAGCGTCTTTGAAGATTTGCATTACTTCGTTGGACATAGCATTTTCATAGTCAAGCTAAGTTTGCCAAACTTCGCCTCCTGTTTGCCTGTATCTATCTTATAGTGTTCTATCAGTCTCCACTTTTGAGGTGGCCAGTAAGTGAGCCAGGCTTTACCAACGATATTCTCACAAGGCACTGTCCAGCCTTTATGAGAGTCAGCGCTATTATTGCGATTGTCACCGAGAACAAAGTAATGGTCGGCGGGGATTTCCTCGAGGGGAAAAGAGTAGTGCGGTGCCTCGAAGGTATAGTTCTCGACTAAAGGCGTATTGTTTACAAACACAAAGCCGTCCTTAATTTCTATGGTGTCACCAGGTAGAGCAATGATTCGCTTGATAAGGTCAGCGTTCGGGTTTTGTGGGGAATGGAAGACGATTACCTCACCGCGTTTTGGGGGATGGAAGAAATAAGCGATTTTACTGACTATAATATACTCGCTAGGTTGAACATTGGGCAACATGCATGAGCCATATACTTTGAAGCTGCCCACTGTGATTTGAAAGAGAGCAAAAAACGCTAGACCGGCAAGAAGAGGTGCAATGATGTCGCGAACAAATCTCATCAGTTTGTCACAATTATAACTTTGTGTTAAGTGCTTGTTATTATATTCTATATGAGTTTTTTATGCTATCTCTGGTGTAAACTAAAAGGTCAATTTGTCGTTATATACAATGGTTATTGCTGGCTATACAATGTCGATTATAGCAAGAGGTGATGTTTATGAATGGGTAAGAAAAGTGACTGTATGTGAAAAGTAAGTGATAATGAATTGAAGGAGGGTTAAATGAGAAGGTTTTGGTTATTGCTATGCAGTTTGATATTACCTGTAATTCTGGTGGGGGTTGGTGGTTGTGCGCCTGGGGAGGTTGAGCGGGACTCCTTGCCTTCTGTTTCTGCCTGGATGGAAGCAGGAGAGTTGGGCTATCACTTTTGTATCATTGGTCGCCAGCAGAACGTTGGCTTATGGGTAACTGGTGAAGGCAAGGTAACAGCAGTTCCTGACATTACTTTGCTGCGTCTCGGGATAGAGGCTGAGGCAAATAGTGTGGCTGAAGCACAGCGAGAGGCGGCTGAGGCTACGGATAAGGTCGTTAAGGTGCTGAAGAATAGCGGTGTATCCGAAAAGGATACTCAAACGCAGCGGTTTAGCATCTACCCGGTGCGGAGGTGGCTTGATGAAGAGAATAGGGAGGAGATTATTGGCTATCGGGTGACTAATATGGTGGTTGCTAAGATAAGGGAAATAGACAAAACTGGTACTATTATCGATGCCGTGGCTGAAGCTGGCGGTGACCTCACTCGGATTGAGGATATAAGCTTTACTATTGATGACCCGACTCCTTACTATAATGAGGCACGGGAGAAGGCGATAGAGGATGCTATGGCAAAAGCCAGGCAAATGGCTGGGGTAGCTGGTATCAAGCTGGGTAAGCTGCTCTGTATTTCTGAGGGTACTGCTTATGTGCCACCAATAAGGGATAACATTTATAAGATGGAGGCTGCAGTTCCACCTCCTTCAACAACTCCTATTAGCCTTGGAGAACTGGAGTTTCAACTTACCGTCCAGATGGTTTATGAAATTGACTGAGCCAGGATAATCTTTTAAGCCTCTTCCTAACGGAGTGGGCTTCTTACATTGAGTTTGTTTGCACTTTTGAAAAGCTTGGTGCTACAATGTGGCATCGAAGCTATGATGCTTTAGGGGTAATAAGTGTTAGCTCGACCTATAAATTTCATGGAGAGTGCTTTATCGCTGGCTAAGCTGGCTTTGGGTTACACTAGTCCTAACCCGGCAGTGGGAGCTGTGGTTGTTAGGGATGGGGTAGTTGTTGGTTTAGGGCATACGCAGCCAGCAGGCTCAGTTCATGCTGAAGTGATGGCGCTTCAGCAAGCTGGAGACAGGGCTAGAGGAGCAATGATGTGGGTTACCTTAGAGCCTTGTTGCCATCATGGGCGTACTCCTCCCTGTACTGAGTCCATAATTAATGCTGGTATTTCTGAAGTCCATATGGCATTACTTGACCCCAATCCTTTAGTTTCAGGGAAAGGATTGAGGATGTTGGAGGAGGCTGGCGTAAAGACCTTTGTTGGCGAGTATGAGGAGAAAGCGCGGGAGATAAATGAAGGTTACATTAAATTTATTACTACGGGTTTGCCTTTTGTTATTGCTAAGTTTGCCATGAGCCTCGATGGTAAAATTGCTACTCAAAATGGTGATTCTAAGTGGATAAGTGGTGATGAGGCGAGGAATTTTGTTCATTATCTGCGCCATATAGTTGATGCTGTTATGGTGGGGGCAAATACTGTACTTATTGATGACCCACAGCTTTCAGCAAGAGGGTGCAGTGGCAAGGGAGGCAAAGCTAAGCTGCAGCCGTTGAGGGTAATTGTTGATGGTAAGGGACGGACGCCACTATCATCTCGAGTTTTTAAAGAACCAGGAAAAACTCTTATTGCCGTAGCTAAACCTTTTGACGCAAAGAAGGCGGATGAGCTCAGGAAGGCTGGTGCTGAAGTTGCAGAATTATCGGCTGAGCGGGGTGTAATAGATTTGGCTGAGTTACTGGGGCTGCTGGGAAAACGGCAGATTACCAGTGTTCTTGTGGAAGGGGGGAGCGGTCTCTTTGGTTCGCTGTTCGACCGCGGTCTGGTAGATAAAGTTCTGGCTTTTGTTTCGCCAATAATAGTTGGGGGGGATGGAGCCAAGAGTGCTGTAGGTGGTCGGGGAGTTGATATGGTTGCTGAAGCATTGCGTCTGGGTCGAGTGAAGATAACTGAGTTTGGTGGCGACGTTTTGATTGGTGGATATTTAGGTGGCGAGTAGAATGTTTACCGGAATAGTTGAAGAGGTTGGCGTAGTTAGGGGAACAAGCTCTGGTTGTCTGGTCATTGGGGCGAAAAAGGTGCTGGAGGATACTAGACCAGGTGATAGCATAGCTATTAATGGAGCTTGCCTGACAGTGACTTCGATAAATAGCGATGACTTTTCTGTTGATACTATGCCCGAGACATTTCGACGCACCAATCTTGGCAGGCTTCATTATGGTGACTTGGTGAATTTAGAGAGGGCTATGTTGGCTGGCGGTCGTTTTGGAGGTCATCTGGTACAGGGACATGTGGATGGCACCGGCAAAGTCATGGCTTTAATGCCTGAAGAAGAAGCTGTTATTGCCAGAATTTCAGCACCTGCTGAGCTGATGCCTTACATGGTAAATAAGGGCTTCATCGCGGTTGATGGCGTTAGTCTCACTGTTACTGATTACGATGATTTTTCATTTTCAGTTTCCCTGGTAGCTTATACTTGTCAAAACACCACTTTGGGCAGCAGGAGGCCCGGTGACATAGTTAATCTTGAGGTAGATGTTTTTGCTAAGTATGTGGAACGGCTTAATCAAGGGAGTAGGCGTGGTGTCACGCTAGATTTTCTTGAAGAGCATGGTTTTTTGAAAGTGCGGTAAAGTTATATGACGTTAGCTACTATTCCAGAGGCAATCGAAGACATAAAAGCGGGCAAATTCGTTATTATTGTTGATGATGAGAACCGTGAGAATGAAGGCGACCTAGGGATAGCTGCGGAGAAGGTCACTTCGGAAGCAATTAATTTTATGTCGAAACATGGTCGAGGTCTAATTTGTATGCCTATAATCGGTCAGAGATTAGATGAGCTGGAAATTCCGCCTATGGTTCGGGAGAACACCTCGAAATTTTCCACGGCCTTTAGTGTATCTGTCGAAGCTAAACATAAAACGTCTAGTGGTGTTTCTGCTCAGGACCGAGCGGCAACTGTAAGAGCCATAATTGACCCCGATACTAAGCCTGATGATATAGCTCGTCCTGGGCATATGTTTCCTCTCCGGGCGAGGGAGGGTGGTGTGCTGGTGCGAGCTGGGCATACTGAGGCTGCGGTAGATTTAGCTAGACTGGCTGGGCTTTACCCGGCTGGCGTTATTTGTGAGATTATGAACGAAGATGGCAGTATGGCTCGTTTACCTCAACTTGAAATTATGGCAGCTGAGTTTGGAATTAAAATTGTGAGTATAGCTGACCTGATTGCCTATCGCCGTCGCCACGATAAGTTGGTGCAGAGAGTAGCTGAGGCTCAGTTGCCTACTAAGTATGGTGAATTCGTCACTATCGCTTATAAGAGCAAGGTTGACCCGGATGAACATGTAGCTCTGGTTAAAGGTGACATATCTGGTGATGAGCCAGTGCTGGTGCGAGTTCATAGCGAGTGTCTTACCGGCGATGTTTTTGATAGTTTGCGCTGTGATTGTGGTGAACAGATTGCGTTGGCAATGCAAAAGATTGCTGACGAGGGGTGCGGCGTCTTTTTGTATATGAGACAGGAGGGTAGAGGAATCGGCTTGCATAATAAGCTGAAGGCTTACGCTCTTCAAGATCAGGGGTTGGATACCGTGGAGGCTAATATTGCGCTAGGCTTTGACGCTGATTTGAGAGATTACGGGATTGGAGCCCAGATTTTAGCTGACCTGGGTTTACATAAGATTCGGCTGCTGACTAATAATCCTAAAAAGGTAATCGGGCTGGAGAGTTATGGACTCGAGATAGTGGAAACTGTGAATTTGATAACATCGCCTACCCCTTACAACCTTGACTATCTCAAGACCAAGCAAAGAAAGATGGGTCACCTGTTGGGAGTGGACGAATCTACAAAAGCTTGAGTTACAAGTTGAGAGGAGGTTAATATGGCTGAAAGGTATGAAGGTATGCTACTGGGGGAAGGGCTGAAATTCGGTGTAGTTATTTCTCGTTTCAATGAGATTATAACTAGTAGGCTGCTCGATGGGGCAAAAGATGCTTTTCTGCGCCACGGTGTCGATGAACAGGATATTGATGTTGCCTGGACGCCAGGTTGCCTGGAGATTCCTTTGATAGCTAGCAAGCTAGCACAAGCCGGGAAATACAATGCTATTGTTTGCCTTGGAGCTGTAATCCGCGGTGGCACATCTCACTTTGAGTATGTGGCTTCTGAGGTGAATAGAGGGATTTCTCGGGTGAGCCTGGATGCTGGATTGCCGGTCATCCAAGGCATAATAACTGCCGATACTTTAGAACAGGCTATTGATAGAGCTGGAGCCAAAGAAGGCAACCGTGGCTTTATGGCAGCATCGAGTGCCATTGAAATGGCGAATCTGCTTAAAGTCATCGGGCGTTAAGAGATTACTCAGTAATTTTATAAACCTTATCCCCAGGCCTTACTCGGTCAGGTACTTTGATACCAATGGCGTCTCCAGGCTTGCCCTCGGTGACATTGACATTATTGATCTGCATGGAATCAATGGTGAGTTCAAGGTCTGTAGTATGCCCCTTGATATGAATCTTGTCGCCGACTTTAAGTGTGTCAGTTAGTGTGACGCCGGCCACCACAGGCTTGGCGAAGAAATCGCTTACCCGGCCAGTCTCAATTTCTGGCATTTGAAGGTACCTCCTTTCCTCTTCATTTCTATCTAGTATAAGTTTTTGGCTTTAATAAATCAATACTATTAGCGGACTGTTGACATGCCTACCTATTTATGCTAGCTTACCAAGCTAGCCCAGGATTATCTATATCAACTTTTGACGGGGTTATCTAAATGGAAGAAGAACTGAGAAATTTCATAGACTCAAAATTCCAAGTTCCTGTAGTTGAGGGGGAAGATAAGGTTTGCTCTCTTGAGGAAGCTATAAAGAGGAATGTAAGGGAGGGGATGGTTGTCCATTTGGCCTCACAATGTAGCGCTTTACATTATCAACTCGTAAGGGAGTTCTGGGGAAAGAAACCAGGTTTTACCATTGTATGCCAGTCTATATCCGGGCCCCTACTTGCTTTGGTTCTGGGGAGGCTTATGAAAAAAGCCGTGGTGAGTTTCGCCGGAAATGGATATCCGTCTCCAAGTCCTAATCTCCTTGTTCAGAAAGCCTACGACTCCGGTGAGATAGAATTCGAGAATTGGACGATGCGTACCGTCTCCCAAAGGCTTCTGGCAGGGGCAATGGGATGGGGTTTCATCCCTACCAAGTCGCTCTTGGGGAGTTCCATGGAAGTGGAAAACAAGGAATCATTTATAGTCATGGAGGACCCCTTCAATCAGGGCGAGAAAATAGGGTTGATGAGAGCTTTGAGACCGGATATAGCCTTGATTCATGGCGTTGCTGCTGACCGTTGTGGCAACACCATAATGACCTATCCCTTGGGTATTGATGCTTTTGGGGCATGGGGTGCAAAAAATGGAGTGATAGTTAGCGTGGAGAAGATAGTCTCTACAGAGTATATCCGCAGGTGTTCACATCTCGTCCGAATTCCATCCTATATGGTTCGGGCGGTTTGCGAGGTACCTTATGGAGCCCATCCGGCTGGGGTGACACACCATGGGTTACCTGAATTCGAGGCCTATTGTGATGACTACGATTTTATGGCTCAGGTAACAGAAGCCGCTAAGGATGAAAAAAAGTTCTCAAGGTGGGTGGAAGATTGGGTTCTAAACTGTAAAGACCATAACGACTACCTTTCGAAGCTTGGTAAAGACAGGCTCCTTTATCTAAAAGGGAAGGCTGATTCTAATGCTTGGGTAGCTGAAACGATGTCTGAGATTCGGAGGGTTGATTTCAAGAAGCAGCCAAATTCCCTGGAGAGAATGGTGGTAGCTGGTAGCAGGATTATAGCTGAGAAGTGTATCTCGGAAGGATATAAGACGATACTGGCTGGTATAGGGCTCCCAAACTTGTCGGCCTGGCTTGCTGTTTATGCGCTTAAGGAGAGGGGGTATATGGTGGATTTAATGGCTGAGATAGGTGTGTATGGTTTCTTGCCGAGGCCATCGGAGCCGTTTGTGTTTAGTTACCTCAATTTGCCCACATGCAAGATTCTGACCAACATAGATACAACTCTGGGGCTTTTTGTTGGTGGTTCAGAGAATCGATGTATTGGGGTTTTAGGAGCCGCTCAAGCGGACAAATTCGGCAATGTAAACTCGACAAAGATTCCGGGCCAGGCCTACCTTGTGGGTTCTGGGGGCGCCAACGACGTAGCCAGCACCACTAAGGATACCGTAGTGGTGGTTAACTCGGGCAAGCAGCGGTTAGTAGAGGAAGTACCATACATCACTTTTCCTGGAAAAAACGTAAGGACATGGGTCACGGATGTCGGCATTTTTGAAAAGATCGGGGGCAGGGAAACTTTTACCCTCACAGCCTACATTCCTTCTGAGACGGGCCATGGGGAAGAAGAAGCTATAGCTGCGATAAAGGAGAGGGTGGGATGGAAACTCGAATTTGCCCCGGATTTAAAAGAAGTCCAGCCGCCGACCAAGGAAGAAATAACCATGCTGAGGCTCTTTGACCCCAAAGGATATTTCATTAAGAAATAGATTGATGTTCCAAGACGTGGTATGCGCTCCAAACTATTTATGTTGTTATGTTGCGCAAAAGGGAGCTTCATGGCCTTTTTATATACTCAGATATGGCTTGACATAGCGCTTGATGGGGCATATTATAGGTAATATCGAAAAGGTGTTTAATGAAATATTAAGCCGGAGGTGGTGAGATGACAGATGAAAAATGGTCATCGCAGCTTTATTCGCCAGAGGAACTGCTCTCTTTTGACCGTTTAAAACGGGCGGTGATAAGCAGGGTCCTTGATAAGGCAGAGTCTACGATGGGAGAGGAGTTTCCGTTGAGTTCTGAGAGAGTGGCTGGGTTGATTAAGGATGAGTGGCAGCGGGCTAAAGAAGCGGTACGGTCTTCTCCAGCAGCTCGGGAAGCTTTTCGGAAATACTTGGAGGGCACTGTCAGTAGCCAGATAGAGGGCTTAATAAAGGCTGATAAAGAGGAACTGGGAGCAATGGGGGTAGCTGAGAAAAGTTTGTAAGGGGGGGACGGCAGATAGTTGATTTAGTCTGGGGGAGGAGATTTTGAAAAGCTCTCTCCTCTTTTGTTTTTTGTTGTAAAAGGCAGCGTCCTTGGTGAGAGAAGGTTTAGAATTATGGAACAGGGGCAATTTGAAAAGCGTTTAGAAATGTTGGACCAGAGGCTGGACAATATTGATTCTGTGGTTACGGCTCTGGTGGAGCGGATAATGAAGCAGCCGGTCACTATCGAGGTTGCCTGCCCTAAGTGTGGCAATGTTGTGCAAATTATGCTAACAAGTAGTGTAAAGTCGAGCAGCAAGGGATAAAGCACTTTTGGATTGAGCTGGAAGGTCTAGCACTTTGTTCAGGAGTCAGTAGCTTGATTACCTGTAAAAGCGCTGATAAAATGCAGCGATAAAGGGCGGTTAGCTCAGTTGGTTAGAGCGCTGCGTTGACATCGCAGAGGTCAGTGGTTCAAGTCCACTACTGCCCACCATCCTGTACGATAGGCAGAACTGGCACCTCCTCTTTTTAAATCTAATATGCTCTGTTGTATAATTCTCACACGATATTTAATACTACTCCCTGTTAAGATAGACGTGGCACTAAGTTGGCTTATCTTTATGATATGTTCGCTGGGAGGTAATAATGGAGACATTCAAAGTAGTAGCGGTTATTGACGGAAACACCCTTGAGGTATCTCCCAGGTGGGAATTCGGAGATGAAACAGGAGACCTCGTGCAAGCGAAAGGCTACACTGCTCCGAAGAGTGGGAAAGGAGCGATGGCTGTCGAACAAAAGCTCTCCGGACTTATCCATAACAAGAAGGTTGAATTGGGGTCGCCTGACGGTGTACAAGATAATAAGTTGGTCTGTGAAGTGCACTATCGGGGTGTTAATCTCGCAGAGTACTTTTCAGCGTATCAAGAGCAAGCGAGTGAAGAGGTGGAAACGGAGCAAGAGGAATTAACTGAGTTATCGGGGGATGAAGAGGTCGATTCAGAGGAAATGGAGCAAGGCGGAAGTAGCGAGAGGTAGATGGGATATATCGGTCTGTATCGAGAGAATTTGATTTACTAAAGGGGGAGAAGGGTGATGAGAGAGAATGAATTTCAATATTTGCTTATATCGATAACGGATAATGCTTTGACGAACAACCGCATAGTTGTCAGAGAACCACTTACATATCATCGCAGAGGTCGGTGGTTCAAGCCCACTACTGCCCGCCATAGCATATAAGAGGGAGGCCTCTACCACTCCTTCACTTATTTCTTTAGGCGTGGTCTGGCGTTCC
>DAOVDO010000050.1 GCA_030669525.1 Dehalococcoidia bacterium
ACTTTATGAGATAGGATACCGTTCCCTGGGTGCAAGAACCACCAGCAACCCGGGTGAAGTTGGCGTGCCTGCCTGGGAACAGGACCTTGAGCACATACCTGAAAGAGCCGGCAGAAGGCAGGACAAGGAAAAAGCAATGGCGAGGATGCGGAAGTTTGGATACATGTAAATATGCGTCAATACCATGTAACTTATACTTATTACAGTGTCTGCTGATTAAGCGCTTTTATGGAGTTTTAGTCTTGTCGCAGTTAACAGAGAAGGTATACAGATATGGGTGTTACCCCTGACTGTAGCCTTTTCTTAATACAGTTGTTGTAATATTCGAGGAGATTCCTCAAGGTTACCTGTCATGTAGAATCCTTTGGATGAAAGGAGGGTATAAGTATGAAAAGGAATCAGTATGGTGTGATTTCGTATGAGCCATCGAAGGCCTACAATGGATACACCTTGTTTGCCCCAAAGGGATGCAAGGATATGTGGCTGATGGACATGCAAGGTCGGATGGTTCATCACTGGCCAATACCTAATGTTCCACGGGAATACGGAAGACTTCTGCCCAATGGCCACCTGATTTATAGCTGTAAGGGTGATGAGGATAAAAGGAAAAAAGCTGGCGCTCCGCAACTCTCGGGTCAAGGAGGATTGATGAGAGAAGTAGATTGGGATAACAACCTGATATGGGAGTACCAAGACCCGTTTTCACACCATGATTTTTACCGCATGGATAATGGAAACACCATGGTCCTCAGATATGCGCAGGTGCCTCAGGAAATAATGGGTAAAGTTGAGGGGGGTCTCCCCGAAACTGAGGATGAAGGTAAAATGTGGTGTGCTAGTTTTAATGAAGTGACGCCCGAAGGCAAGGTAGTCTGGGAGTGGTTTTCCTATAAACATTTAGACCCCGTAGAGTATAGTATCTGTCCGCTGTGCGATCGCCGAGAGTGGACACATGGCAATGCCTGTGTGGTACTCACCAATGGAGACATCCTAACCTGTTTCCGTAATATTAATACTATTTGTATTATCAGCAAGGAAACGGGCGATATCAAGTGGAAATGGGGTCGCGGCTTAGGAGAGCTGGCACATCCACATGACCCACATCCACTTCCCAATGGGAATTTCCTCATATTTGATAACGGCGCACACCGTCCAGGTGTTGAGGTGAATCTGTCCATGGTAATTGAGCTCAACCCCAAAACCCAGGAAATAGAGTGGGAATATTGTGGCAGCCCACCAAGTGATTTCTATAGCGCAGTTTGCTCCGGTACCCAGCGACTGCCCAATGGGAACACCCTGATTTGCTCCACCACACAGGGGCGAATTTTTGAGGTGACTGAGAAAGGCGAAATAGTATGGGAATTCATCAATCCGTTTTATGGAAAGATAGAGGTTGGAATAGTAAATTGGGTGTTTAGAGCTTATCGCTACGGACCTGACTATGAAGGGCTGGCAGGAAAAGCGATTGTACCAAGAACGCTAGACTCCTGGAATGGACTCTATGGCTCGAGTGCCTTCCAAGAGTAATAATATCTTAGTGGTTTTAGCATACTCCCCCTTTTTAAGGGAACTAATGTAAGTTAGCGAAGAGCGCAAGGTGGTTTCTAAAATCCCAGCATCGTAAAGGAGGTAAAAGAGCAAGATGAAACATATAGGGCATGGTAATAAAGAGATTGTGGAGAGGGTGATAGCTTCGCCATCAGAGGCAAAAGAGCGCGTTAAAGGATTAACGCAGGTAGCTGTTACCGGACGAATTGCCAGAGAGTGCATCGACATCGCCTATGGCTTTTTTACTCCATTGGATGGCTTCATGGGCAAAGCAGACGTAGCAACAGTGTGCAAAAAGATGACCCTGTCAAACGGTACACTCTGGTCTATGCCAATTGTATTTGACATTACGAGTGAAGAAATCAGGGAGAAAGGGATTAAGGTAGGAGATACTGTACTTCTTGTTTACCAGAATACAGCTTTGGCTATTTTAGAAGTAGGGGATATATTTAATTACGACAGGACAGAAATGGCACAGGCTGTGCTGGGCACAACCGATGCCAGGCATCCCGGCGTAAGGATGTTTAATGATCTGAAAGATACTTTCATCGGCGGTGAAGTTACTTTGGTAAACGTTCCCAGATTTAATCCGCCGTTTGACAAATTTTGGTACACACCCAGGCAGTTCAGGGCAAAATTTAAAGAGAAAGGCTGGGAGAGGATTGTAGCGCACCAGACTAGAAATGTGCCTCATAGCGGCCATGAATGGCTGATGAAAGGGGCCTGGTTCTCCGCCAATGGGGAATTACCGGTAGAAAAATTACGAACAGGAATACTGGTAAGCTGCATAATCGGACCAAAGCGTGTGGGAGATTATATAGACGAAGCCATAGTCTTGGGTCAGCAGAGACTACATGACGCCAGGTATTTTAAAGACGATATCCATATGGTTTCTATTGCTTTATGGGATATGCGATACGCCGGACCAAAAGAGGCTATCTTTCATGCCATCTTGAGAGAGAATATAGGCTGTACTCACCACATGTTCGGTAGGGACCATGCTGGCGTGGGTACTTACTACGATCCTTACGATGCCCACCGGATATTCGACCAGATCCCCAAGGGCAGCCTAACTATCAAACCTGTGCGTATCTTAGCATGGTGGTACTGCCCGATATGCGGGGAGGTGACCTACTCCGGGTTATGCGGACATAGTCAGGAAAAGCAAGATTTTAGTGGCACTATGATTAGAAGCATGGTGCAGGATAAAGTCAAGCCCACCAAGCTCATATTCAGACCAGAAGTATTTGATAACCTGATGGAATCTGCTGACAAGTATGGTTTTGGCTCTCCTTTTTGCACTGAGGAATATCTGAGCAAAAGACAGCCTGTATTCGAACTCCCCCCTTTATAAGGTGGCAGGTAATCAACAAGAGACTAACGATGAAATCCAAGGAGGTTCAGAATGGCTGAAACATGTTCCGTTAACTTATGGATTAATGAGGAGAGGTACAACAGGTTGAATAAAATCGGCCTAACTGATGCAACGAAAGATGTATTAGCAGGAATGAAAGTGCTTCAATTGCAATGTACAAAAGAACAAAAGGACAGGATTTTAACACTCTACCCTATGGCCAAGTGGGATTCAGCTACCACTAAAAGCATAGAATTGCTTCCCGCAGAGGCAAAGGACAGGATGTTCAATTTAGTCATCGAGAAAGGGATTTTAAACATCATAGAGGAATTTCTAAAAGGTGTGAACCAAATGTATTAACATGCTGCCTAAAATCATGAAACTCCCCAAATCCCCATGGCTTGAATTAGCCGTGATGTTCCTCGTGGTTATTCTGTCATATATAGCCTTGGGATTGATATCAAGGGGGGCAGCCATTCCTCCAGGGGGTATGGCTTTGACCAGCATAACTGGATTGCTCTTCGGATTCTTCCTGCTGAGTTTTGCCATCGCTATAATTGCCGTCCTTGCCGGTATTGGAGGCGGTGTTCTATTCACTCCCATTATGCTGGCTTTCACACCCATTGACAGTTTGATAATCAGGGCAACAGGTCTCATAGTAGCCATGTTCAGTGGACTGGTATCTACAGGACCGTTTATGAAGAGTGGCGTAGGCAACCTTAAGCTCTCCATCTATTGCTGCTGTGGTTATGGAATAGGCGGTTTTATAGGCGCTCAAGGTGCAATATGGGTAGCCAGTCGGATGGGAGCAACCGGCGAGGGAATCATTAGAATAACACTCGGGGGCATTGTACTGGCACTCGCTTTGTATTTCCTTTGGGGAGGTGTGAAAAGAGAGTGGCCTGAAATAAAGAAAGTGGATCGCTTCACTCGCTGGCTGGGCTTGACCCAGCCCTATTACGAAGAATCTCTCGGGAAAGTTGTCGATTACCGGGTAAGCAGAGCTGGATGGGGACTTCTAGCTATGTGCGGAGTTGGCTTGATTTCGGGATTTTTTGGTTTAGGGGCGGGATGGGCTATAGTCCCCTCAATAAACCTTATAATGGCAGTCCCACTTAAGGTGGCAGCTGCTTCTAGCGGAGTTCTGATCGGTATGGGAGATTGCATAACAGTATGGCCCTACCTGCTTGCTGGGGCTATTATCCCATTGTTTGTAGCTCCATGGTTGGTGGGACAGGTTATGGGGGGGATAATAGGAGCCCATGTATTAATTAGAGTTAGGGCTAAATCCATAAGGCACATATTGATCGGGATAATGATTTTTTCCAGCTTCGGGTTGGTGACTAAAGGACTAGTAAACCTGGGATACATGCGCAGCGTGCCTGGCGCAGTCTACGTAGCAGTATTACTAATTATCGTGGCAGGAGTAACTCTGGCCATCATAGGCAAATTCCCAAAACTTCAAGGC
Organism: Dehalococcoidia bacterium; assembly: GCA_030669525.1. The sequence goes on from DAOVDO010000050.1 coordinate 4,371, forward strand.
GGGAGGTAACACCTATGGAAGAAATTAAAGTTACCTTTAAGCAACCTCGTCCACAGCTCGTTTATGGAAGGTGTATCTACTGGTTTTCCATTGCAGCAGCCATGATTTGTACCATAGGACCAGTGATAGCCATTGTATTTCAGGATAGTAACCTTATGAACCCACATTATCTTTTCTCCACCATCTGGGCAGGGAAAGCGGCCGACGTTGTATGGGAAGAAGTGGGGGGAGGCTTTCCAGGAGGGCATTTCTGGCTGCATAATTTAACCAGTGGTGATGGACTTATACAGTTTGGACTGGTACTAGGTTGTAGTTGTGCTTGTGTGGGGCTGATAGCCACAGCTGCGGCTTATTTACGGGAGAAACCTAGAGTTTATGGCTGGGCGTTGCTCTCAATCTGGGTTGCAGTACTGATTGTCTTATCCGCAGTCGGCATATATCAACCCTGAACAACTGATTCCACACTATTTCCTTAAACCCTTGGAACACTACTTCCAAGGCTGCAAAGTATAATGGCTTACACCCTTCGGAATAGCTTTTGCTTAGACTTTTACTTTTATGCTATTGTCAGCTCTCATTCCAAAACATTGGGCATAATTAGATAAGAAAAGCCTAGCAGGCGAGAAAGATTCTGTTATGGGTAAAAGAAAAAAAGATGTCATCTGGGTGGCGGTTCTCACTGTCATTTCCTGCTTCATAATCTGGCATGTATTCCACTGGCATTATATAGGAATGTACCTGAAGATGTTTGACTGGATAGGGACAGATAGTACCTATATAGTTGTGCTATATAACCTCGGGTTGATGTTGGGAGTGGGTTTTGTCCTGGGCTTTCTAATGAAGAAAATAACTGACTTGGTTGGTTATGAAGTCCGCCAGACAAAACACTTCGAAGAGGAGGAAGGCGGTAATAGCAAATGATTACACTTCCAATGATGGGCGCTGACGTAAGTATACTACTTCTGGTATTTATCGGCTTCGCCGTGGGAATTCTAAGTGGTTTTGTCGGCGTTGGTGGTGGTTACCTGATGACTCCAGCACTTATCATACTTGGTCTGCCTGCCAATATCGCTGTTGGCACCAGTATGGCCTGGATAGTCGGCAATTCCATCATTGGTACTATACGACATCGGCAACTGGGTAACATAGACATGAAGCTAGGATTAGTGATGATTGTTGGAACTATATGTGGTGTTGAAGTCGGTGTGCGTCTGCTAAACTTTATCAAGTACACCGGGTTCGCTGACGCAATAATACTGTCTGTTCTCACAATCATGTTAATTGCCATTGGCATCCCTGTATTCCGGGAAGTTCGAGAGCGCAAGGCGCACCTGGATAAGGCTCTTAAAAATAAAGACAGACTACCACCAGCTAAGAGATCGTCATCAATAGGTCGTAGACTTCAAGGTTTAAACACACCGCCTGTTATTCGCTTCGCTAAATCAAGGCTTACCATTTCCCTGTGGCCGATTCTAGCCATTGGTTTTGTAACAGGTATACTGGCTGGCTTTGTAGGAGTTGGCGGTGGGTTCATAATACTACCATCTCTAATTTATCTCATCGGGCTTCCATCCTTCATGGCAGTAGGTACAGGACTATTCCAGATTATTTTCTCGGCATCCTTCGGATGCATCAGACACACCATGAGTGGCAATGTAATAATCTCGATTGCATTTCTAATGTTGCTTGGTTCCTCCGTCGGCACTCAACTCGGAGCCCTGATTACACAATATGTCAGGGGAATTTCAATGAGGTATGTACTGGTCATTTCAATCCTGTTATGCGTAGTGGGATCTGTACTCAAGCTGATAGACCTACTACTGGCAGCATCAACTCCATGGCTACAGGAAAGTGCTATGGCTATTACCTTTGGAGGCATGGGGTTGGTGGTTATCATGATTGCAGGTTTATTCGTCGTGGCTATTCGATACAGACAGGGACTGCCTGTACCAGCCTGGATGGTATCCCTGGTAGCAAAAGATGATTGATATGCCAAATCACATGATAGTTAACTCTGGTATAATTTCACCCACTGGATAAGCCAGCAGGCTTCACTATTACCGGATGTAATAGGTAACGGACAACTAAATAAATAATGTAAACGGATAAAGGAGCAGAGAAATGGCAGGGGTTACATCTTATGGAGCATATATACCGCTATACCGATTAAGCCGAGCTGAAATTGCCAGGGCCTGGGGTGTAGCCGAGACACCGGGAGAGAAGGCTGTCGCCAACTATGATGAAGATAGCCTCACCATGGCTGTAGCTGCAGCCAGGGATTGCATAACAGGGATAGACCCTAAAAGTATCGAAGGGGTGTACTTTGCCTCAACTACCTCACCTTACAAGGAAAAGCAGTCCGCCGCTACTATAGCCACCATTCTGGGCCTGAACAGGGAGGCATTTACAGTGGACTTCTCTGGATCCCTGAGATGCGGAACGAATGCACTGAGAGCCGCTATGGATGCTGTAAATAGTGGCTCAGCCAAAAGTATTTTAGTGTGTGCGTCGGATGTCCGCCTGGGATATCCTGCTGGAGGAAATGAATTGGCTTTTGGCGATGGTGCTGCTGCCCTTCTGGTAGGAGATATTGGAGTTATCGCTGAAATTGAAGGTAGCTACACTCTTCACGATGAGATTCAAGATGTATGGAGATCAGATAGAGACTCTTTCGTCCGTTCCGGGGAGGACCGCTTTATCCTGGTAGAAGGATATAGCAGAGTCATTCACGAGGCAGTTACTGCTGCCTTAAAGAAATTTAACCTGACCGCGAAAGATTTCTCTAAGGCTGTCTTCTACTCTCCCGACCAGAGGCAGCTCGGTATAGTATCCCGGAAGCTGGGTTTTGAATGGA
>DAOVDO010000075.1 GCA_030669525.1 Dehalococcoidia bacterium
CGCCCAAATCGCTAAATTCATATGTGCTCCCACCTCTGGCGAAATCCCTTCTAATGCCCCCCTGCCCTGCCCCAGTGAACTGCTCAGCATATTGCCACTGGTCGCCAAAGCGATCATATTTCTGACGCTTCTCAGTGTCGGAAAGCACCTCATGAGCCTCATTTATCTCCTTGAACTTATTTTCGACTGACTTATCGCCAGGATTGAGGTCAGGATGATATTTGCGAGCCAAACGACGATAAGCCTGCTTTATTTCCTTTTGCGTGGCTTTTCTGTCCACACCCAGAACCTTATAATAATCTTTACCTGCCATGCGCATATTCCCTGGTTTTTTTCACAAAATTATTTTAACAAAGTTGAATAAATTTATCAACTATTTTAATAAGAGTTGATAAACAGATTAAAGCCAAAGATAAGAAGGCGATTATATCATCTGTAGAAAACGAAACCTTTAAGCTAGAATATACTAAGGACTAGAACTTAAGGCTATTTCATTGAATCAGACAGCCCTCTGGATGTTATGTAAAGTTCATGGGCCTGGGACTATAGCCAGGTGTTCCGGTAAAACTTTATTTGTCACAAAGTTTCCTGATTATAGCTGCTGTGTGAGTTCCCACAGCTTTTCCTCATTCTCTACATTATCAATATACAGAATGCCATCAAGGTGGGCTATCTCATGCTCTAAAGCCTGTGCCAATAGCCCCTCACCCTTGATTCGAAATTCTCTGCCCTGTCGGTCCTGAGCCTTGACCTTGACCGTTACTGCCCGCTTAACCTCTCCCTGGTAACCAGGCACAGATAAACAAGCCTCCTCAATCATACGCTCGCCTTGCTTCTTTATTATTTGCGGGTTGATTAAGGTGATAACCTCTTCCCCCGGCATTTCAATAACCGCTATACGCAGGGGTACACCTATCTGTGGAGCAGCCAACCCGGCGCCCGAGACAGCCCGCATAGTATCAATCATGTCATCGACCAGCTTGCGAACTGAGCCATCGATATTAGCTACCTTCTTAGCTTTTTGTCTCAGGACGGGGTCAGGTAAAGTGCGAATCTTAACGACTGACATGTTAATCTAAAAAATCTAGACCGGTCTTACTACCAATACAGGGACACGAGAATAGTGCACCACTCTATCGGTTACTTTGCCCAGAGCCCAGCGTGAAGCCCCTGAACTGCCGAAGCTGCTGATAATGATTAAATCCATCTGGTTATTCTCAGAATAGTTAATTATCTCCTTGGCAGGATCACCGTGTACTACCGCGATTTGAGCAGATATGCCCTCCGCCTTCAAATTATCCACTACTTTTGAAAGGTAATTCTCAGCATACGCCCTGACTTCCACCTCTGCCCTACCACCCGGACTCTCCCCCCTCATCTCCTGGTAATATACCGGTATACCCTGGAAAGCAGCTTTTACTACCATTAGCAAAGTTACTTCCGGGGCATAGCCTGTACTGGCTATTATCCTGAGATCAACCAGAGCGCGCTCCGCCAATTCAGAACCATCCAACGGTATCAATATTTTCTTGTACATCTACTTCACCTCCTTACATAAAGTATCGCCAGTTTTGCTTTGCCCACCTCCGAAATTTTACCTCTGGAAGCCATAGATGGTAGTTGATAACTTCAGTATATTGTATACCACAAACAGCAGGGCTACCACAATTCAACATGCCTGTTTATCCAATTATGTAAGCCATAAAGCTAGACTATGCCTACCGGGTCCACATCCACAGTCCAGCCTGCTGGCAGTGTTATATATGATAAAACCTGAGAAGGGTCACGACCTCTAAGGATTAACTGCCAGCGATATCTCCCCCTGACCCTAGAAGCAAATGCAGGTGCCGGGCCGATTAGACTCAAGTCATCAATATCCTTGCTCTCTTTTTCAGCAAGTATGGTGTGGCTCATCCTCTCCGCTCCACGACGGCACAGTTCCTCATTGGTATGGGTGTAAACCAGGCGCATGAAGTGACTGAAAGGAGGATAATCATACAGGCGTCGAAATTTTATCTCCTGATTATAAAAACCCACATAGTCATGTCTGGCAGCAGCTTGAATAACATAGTTCTCAGGAGAGTATGTCTGGATGATAACCTTCCCTGCTTTAAGTCCACGCCCTGCCCTCCCTGCCACCTGGCACAGAAGCTGAAAGGTCCGTTCGCCGGCACGGAAATCAGGAAGAGCGAGCCCAGTATCAGCGCTTATTATCCCGGCCAGGGTCACCTGAGGCAAATCTAGCCCTTTAGCTATCATCTGGGTCCCAATAAGCACATCCGCCTTATGGTCACGGAAACTGGTTAACAACTTCTCATGAGCGTATCTCCTGGTTGTTGTGTCCCTGTCCCAGCGAAGCAGTCTTGCTGCCGGGATGAAGCGCCTTAGTTCATCAGCTATCCTCTGAGTGCCAATGCCCAGGAACTTAAGACGATGACTGAAACACTGAGGGCAGGCTTGAGGCACTGGAACAGCATAATGGCATCGATGACAGATAAGTCTTTTCTCCTCTGAATGGTAAGTAAGAGCTACAGAGCAACGCGGGCAACGAAAGACAAATCCACAATCACGGCACTGAATAAAAGTGGCCGTGCCCCGTCGATTGAGAAACAGAATCACCTGCTCACACCGTGCCAGAGTTTCTCTCATAGCAGACAACAGGACCCGGCTAAACAAGCAAGTATTTCCAGCTTTAAGTTCCTCCCTCAAATCTACGATGCTCACTTCAGGAAGAGGTGAGTAGCTATATGAAGGACGGCAAGCCAATCCATCACCATCCTCTGTACGGAAGGGCGTGTGAGATATAATTCTCTCCTTCAATTCTAAAAGGTGATATTTACCCAGTTGCGCTTTGTGGTAACTATCAATATCCGGCGTAGCACTACCCAGTATAACAGCAGCATCACCAAGCTGAGCTAGCTTGAGAGCCACATCCCGAGCATGATAGCGAGGAGACTTATCCTCCTGTTTATATGTCCACTCATGTTCTTCATCAACGATAATAAGACCAAGGTTGGGCAGTGGGGCAAATAAAGCACTTCTCGGCCCGATAACCACATCGCACTTTCCCTCCTTTATCCACTGCCACTCATCGAGCTGCTCGCCCGGTGAAAGACCACTGTGAAGTATCCCCACCCTCCCAGGGAAACGGCTGGCAAACCTCTCCACTGTCTGTGGGGTGAGAGCAATTTCGGGTACAAGGCAGATACCCTGTTTTCCCATAGCAATAATCTCACTTAGAGCTCGCAAATAAATCTCGGTCTTCCCACTGCCGGTAACACCGAAGAGCAGGAAAACAGGTGGCAACCCTGACTGCTTCACTTCTCCCGTGATGGCATGATGGATTGATTCCCAGGCAGCTTGCTGGGCCGGGGTGAGAAGCGGCGGCAAAGCAGATTCAAGTTTAAGATGAGATAATGGATCACGCCTGACGTTAACAGGCTCTACAACAATTATATTACGTTTTTTTAAAGCCCTGACAGTTTCGGGAGAGCAATTACAATGTTCCCTAACCTCACTAATAGAAACTGGTTGAGCCTGTTTAGTTAGAAATTCCAGAAGTGCGGCTTGCTTATTGGCCCTGGTTTCCCTCAGTCGAGTGATTTCTCCCCGAATTACCTCTATGCTGGCAGCTATCCTGATATAAGGAACCGTTTTGGGCTTTGCTTTAGCCTTTTCCAATTCCTGGTTCTTGACTATTAAATGGTATTGAAGAAGCTGACTGGTAACCTGGCCAACCCTCCTCACCCCGAATTTCTTCTCCAGTTCCCTTAAGCTTACCTTCCCCTTCTGTTCTATGAGATGAAGAACCTGTGTTTGCTCTGAAGTGAGCGAAGGCAGGCTTTCCTGAGGAGTTGTTAATCGGAAATAGGTTACCAGCTTACGTTCAAAGGCAGGAGGCAGCATCAAGGCAATAGCATCGAACAAAGGAGAAAGATAATATTGGCTTATCCATCGCGCAAGCTCGATTTGTACAGAAGAAAGTAGCGGATAATTGGTAATAGGGCTATCAATCTCTTTGGTAACTTCGACCGACGGATGGTCGCTTAACTCTATAACAATGCCCTGAGCAATTCTGGTTCCAAAAGGAACCCACACTGCTTGCCCTGCACTAATATTTTGCTGAGGTGGAATAGAATAGCAGAAGGTGGAACGGCTTCCGGGGAAATTAACCGCTACCTCAGCATACCTCATTTAAGGTTCTTGCGGAGGTTCTTCTTCCTCCTCTTGAGGCACAGCTTGCTCGATTACTTTCTGCGGTCTTTCTCTAAGCCGAGTCTGCTTAGCACTAAGCCCACGCATATAGTAAAGTTTAGCCCGGCGCACTTTACCATGCTTGACTACTTCCACTCCCTGAATTATGGGTGATTGGAAGGGAAAGGTACGCTCTACCCCAATACCGTAAATTACCCGCCTCACAGTGAAGCTACCACCATCCACACCTTTTCTAATCCTGATTACCATCCCCTGGAAATGCTGAAGACGTTCCTTATCCCCCTCGGTAATCTTTAAACTGACCTTGACCGTGTCACCAGGGGAAATCTGAGGGATATTGGGATTTATCTTGGGGGCAACAAGCTCTCTGACATCCATTCTTTCTCCTCGTCTGCAAGAGTTATTTTTTCTATAAGATCAGGGCGCCGCTTAGCTGTTCTTAAAAGAGACTGACAGCGTCGCCAGCGCGCGATCTCGCCATGATTCCCCGAGAGCAAAACCTGAGGCACTGACCAACCTCTATATGCTCGAGGTCTCGTGTATTGGGGGTATTCCAGTAACCCATCACTATGGGAATCGCTATTTACTGACATGGGCGAGCCAAGTACTCCGGGTATAAGCCTGACTACAGCATCCACAATCACCATGGCAGCTAATTCCCCGTTGCTGAGAACATAGTCACCAATGCTGATTTCGTCAGTAGCCAGGTGCTCATGCACTCTCTCATCTATACCCTCATAATGCCCGCAAATCAACATAAGGTGAGTATGAAGAGCCAGTTCTTGAGCAACCTGCTGGGTAAAAAGCCTGCCCTGGGGCGTGAGCAATATTACCGGGATTTCACCGGTGTCAAACTGCTGCTTTACCGCTTCCACTGCTTCAAAAACAGATTCAGCCCTGAGCACCATTCCGGGACCACCCCCGTAAGGGTAATCATCCACCGTATGGTGTTTATCATGAGTGTAGTCCCGTATATTATGGGTCACAATGTCAACCAGCCCTCTCTCTTTAGCTCGTTTGATAATACTTTGCTCCAAAGGAGAGGCGAACATCTCAGGGAAAAGACACAGTATATCAATACGCATGGAATCCTCTGGATAACAAATCTAACGGCTGTTTAATCTTATCACACGAGAAACAGTAATAAAAGTTGAGTCCTCGTCCACATGATTAGTGACACTCTGCCTCATCTACTGTCGTTGC
>DAOVDO010000002.1 GCA_030669525.1 Dehalococcoidia bacterium
TTGCCGATGAGCCTATTTCAATGCTGGATGTTTCCGTAAGGATAGGGGTTTTAGAATTATTGCTGGCAATGAGGGATGAATTTGGCATCTCGCTTGTTTATATAACCCATGACTTAGCCACAGCACGATATATCTGCGACAAGATTGCTATCATGTACCTGGGAAAGATTGTGGAGATTGGCCCCACAGAGGTTATCTACAGTAAACCGCTGCATCCTTATACGCAGGCGTTAATCGCCGCTGTGCCAGTGCCCGACCCAACAGTGAAGATGCAGAAACTCCCGATCAAAGGCTATGTGCCGGTAACCGGGGCTGAGGCCTCCTCTACCTGCGGCTTTTATGAACGGTGCCCATATGCCATGAAGAAACACGTGGGAGAGGAACCTCCGCTCATTGAAGTGGAACCTGACCACTATGTTGCTTGCTTCAAAGTAAAATAGGCTGACATAGACTAAAACTTAACCTTCTAAGCTCCTCGAAAAAGGGGCTTTCTACTTGCGCCTCCTCCATAAAGTGGCCTTGCTGGGTTATAGCAATATTTCCAACCAGATACTTCATACAGGAACTACTTCCTATATATGAATAACTGAAGGCGAAGCTTTTTCAGTGTTTGCCTGTACGGTTTGCCCTCGGTGGCTTGGTTACCGAGGATTTTGTTAACCCTGGAGATGTTAAAAGGGAAATATGCCAGATTTGAGAGAACTGAAGCAGAATTAGTAAGTGAGGCAGAATTGAGCTAAAATTCAAATAAAAAAGGAGGAGCAATATGCAAAAGGTGTTAGTAATAGGAGCTGGGGCTCAAGGCGGCCCATGTGCCTCAATTTTGACCAGGAACAAGGAGGTAGTGAAAATAGTCTTAGGCGATATAGATTTAGATTTAGCCAATAAGGTTAAGAACAAGATAAAAAGCGATAAGGTGACCACTGTGAAGCTTGATGCTACACAGGTTGAAGACATTGAGAGGGCAGCGAAAGGAGTAGATGTTATTATCAACCTGACCTTGACTGCGTTCTGCTCTAATATAATGAGAGCTGCCTTAAGAAGTGGAGCACACTATGTGGATACATCTTTTGGCGAACCTACTTTGCTGGACATACGGGCCAGGGACAATATCCTGTCACAGATAATAGAAAAACGGCCAGTTGAGCTTGACAGGGAGTTCAAAGAAGCTGGCTTGACAGGCCTGGTTGGTTGTGGAGGCTCCCCTGGAGTCGTGAATGTATTGGCCAGATACGTTTGCGACAAATTGGACCGTGTAGATGAAATACATATTAAGCTCGGCAGTAGATCGCTAGAAAGCTCTGCGGAAGTAGTTAGCGCCTGGGAGCCAACATGGTCTCCTTTTAGAGCACTTTGGGGCTATGCAGTTGAACCCACAGTATTCGAAGGTGGAGAGTATAGGAAATATCCTATCTACGCCAAGTGTGAAGATTATACTTTCCCAGACCCAGTTGGCACGATTCCGCTTGTTTACCATCAACACCAGGAGCCGATAACGCTGCCACATTTCATAGGGAAAAGCATAAAATATGCAGGGTTTAAATATCCCGTTGACACGCTAGCAGGTGCTTTCATTAAGATGGGATTTGCGTCCCCGAAGGCCATAGATGTGAAAGGCGTCAGAATTGTGCCGCGGGATGTTTTGCTGAAGTTGGTGGCCCACCCTGTTGATACATTTTTCGCTGAAGATGAAAGTACCGCTAAGCTTCCACTGGAATCTGCTGGGCTTTGTATACTGGAGATAAAGGGCGTCAGGTCAGGAGAAGAGGTGACATATACAGTATCCTGGCCTTTTTCTCTCTTTTCAAATAGCCGGGAAAGGTTGGAGATATATAGAAGATTTGGAGCTACAACGATTGGTGTTGCTCTACCGGCAGTTGTAGGAGCAAAAATGTGTGTGGAAGGTGAAGCGGAAAAAGGCGTAATTGCTGCTGAATGTCTTGATCCAATTAAGTTTTTGAAGATGATGTCTGGGATGGGCGCTGCGGTAAAATTCCATGAAGTGGTTTCGAAGGAAGTATCTATAGCATAGTGCTTCAGTAAAGGAGAAACTAAAGGAGTTTAGAATTGAATAGGAGAGAGCGAATATGAAGGATATGGAATTAGAGAAGGGGTATGCATTAATTGGCGCAACATTAATAGATGGGAATGGAGGTGTTCCTGTAAAGGATACCACTGTTGTTATCAGAAATGGTGTACTAGAGGAAGTGGGGGATGTGAGCTCAGTAAGGGTGAAGGATAACATTCAGAAGGTGGATATATCTGAATATTATCTTATGCCCGGCTTAATAGATGCCCATGTCCATTTCACCGGCGTTAAAAGCGCTAACTCTATGGATTGGATTACTGAATCAAACTATCTGGAGGCCATCAGAACTGCTGCTGAGGCAAGAAAAGTTTTGGATTATGGATTTACGACGGTGAGGAGCGGAGGCTCAAGATACGATATTTATTTAAAGAGAGCGATAGAAGAGGGGACAATAGTCGGCCCAAGAATAATGTCTTGCGGGCTTGGCCTTTGTCGGACAGGGGGAAATCAAGATGCTATGCCCAGGGATGTATATGGGATTCCGGATGAGTGGGCACAACAAAGCTATGTATGGGCTCAACCCTGTGATGGAGTAGAGGAAATCCGTAAAGCAATTCGCAAGTTGGTTGGCCAAAATGTGGACCATATTAAATTTTTCGCAACGGGTGGTGGCCTCTGGGAAAAAGACAGAGTCGAGGATATGCATTTTGGCCTGGAAGAAATGAGAACGATTGTAGATGAAGCTCACATGGTTGGTTTAAGGGTAATGTGCCATGCTGAAAATCTGCGCGGCATCAGAGCTGCGGTGGAACTTGGAGTGGATACGATTGAACACGGCGATAATGAGGAAGGATGTGAATTGGACGAGGAAACATGCCAGATAATGGCTGAAAAGAACATTTTTCTCACCCCGACGCTATCGATAAATTTTGTCGGAGAATGGGCAGAAGAGGGACTACCAGAGTATGTAATAAATGGCTGGAAGAGGGCAATCAACAACGGTGTAAAGGTTTTGCTGGGCTCTGATGCGCACGCGGACCCTGTTACACCATATGGAAAGTATAATATTGGCGAAATAAAGCTGTTGGTGGATATTTTAGGCCTCAGCCCTTTAGAGGCAATCACTTCAGCGACCAAATTCGGGGCTGAAGCCTGTGGGATTGATAGCAGAGTTGGGACTATAGAGAAGGGGAAATTGGCTGACTTACTTGTGCTTAAGAAAGACCCAACCAGCAATATAGATATTTTATTGGATAAAGGAAACATCAGGTATATAATCAAAGAAGGCAATCTGGTGGTTGAGCATTAATCAAGCGTTGCACTTCAGCTCAAAATAAAAATTGAAGAGGGGAGAGAGAAATGGACCACAAATCAAGTACCTATAAAGTTTTGCCAAAGAAGTGTACAACTGCAGTGTTTGGCAAGAATGCTACTGCTGATGGCAGTGTATTGATGGCCAGCAGTGAAGATGATGAGGAAAACGAGGGGCACCTATGCCGACACTTAGTTTACCATCCTCGAGTGACACATCCTGCAGGAGCACAGCTTGAGCTCGCGGCTGAAACCATAACTCAGGCGTCAGTTACCTATTCATACTACTCCAATGATGTACAAGGCTCACAGCAATGGCAAGTTGTGGATGGCATAAATGAATACGGCGTGGGTGTAACTACCAACACTCTATATAGCAAGGAGCGGGTTTTGGAGAAAGGTGGAATTTCAGTGGGAGAGAAAATACAACTGGTCTTGGAGAGATGCAAAACGGCAAAGGAGGGTGTGAACCTTATCGCTCAACTGCAAGATAACTATGGCGGCACTTTTGAGCATCGGTGGGCAGGGATGGCATATCTTATTGCTGATGCCAATGAAGCCTGGGCTGTTGAATGCACCCCTCGACACTGGGTTGCTAAGAGATGCCCTGACGATGGCACCTTTTTCTATGCCAACGAAATGTTGATCGAGAGTGACTACGATATGGCAAGCGCGGACTTAATTAGCCATGCCGTAGAAAAAGGCTGGTATGACCCGTCCAGTGGCCCGTTCAGTTTTAAAACTGTATACGGCGAGAGGCTGGAAGAAGACTGGAATTTGGAACGAATGAAGCGGACGGACTTCCTGTTATCGTCAAAGGTGGGCACGGTCAGGGCTCAAGACCTGGTAGCCTTTCTTAGAGACCACTATGAGGGGACTGGGTGCACTTATCACTATCCACCGCACGCTTATCATGCTGGTGGCCATTACACAATCTGCAGTTCCACTACACACGATGCTGAAGTGTGGCATCTAAGAAGCTATATGCCCGCTGACATTGGATCTGTGATGTGGTGTTGCATGTCCTCCCCCTGCGAAAATGTTTTCCAGCCTATCTGGGCGGGGGCCAGGGGAGATACCCCTCTGGAATACAATGTGGGGGCGGACGAAATTGATTTGCGTTCGGCGTGGTGGGCGACTCAGCTGATCCAGCAGATGGTGGATAGAGATTATGAGAATAGAATCAAGTTGATCAGGGATATCTGGCAACAACGTGAAGCTGCCGAGTTCGAATTAGCTACTGAACGGGAAATGCTGGCTCTGATATCGTGGCAAGGCGGCCAGAAAGATGAAGGCAGGAAACTTCTGACTGATTTCCAGAATGCTTGCTTACATGGCAACTATCTAACAGCTTTGAATCTGCTGGGGATATTGCCAAACGCCTCTGATAGATTGGCCAAGGTGAGATAGGTGCTTGCAATTCAGCCAGTTAGCATCAAGATATGATTTCAGTGAAAGTGAGGAGTGATATGAAAAAGCTATTAGTAGTAGGAGCTGGGGCACAGGGAGCGCCATGTGCTTCAATTTTAGCCAGAGGTAGGGATGTGGAGAAGATAGTTCTGGCTGATGTAGATTTAGATGTAGCTAACAAAGTCAGGGATAAGATAAAGAGCAGTAAGATTACCACTATGAAAATTGACGTGGAGAAAATTGAAGACCTTGACAGGGGTGCTAAGGAGGTAGATGTTGTAATAAATCTAACGTTGCCTCGACTCAATGCCAATATAATGAAAGCTGCTTTAAGAAACGGAGCACACTATGTGGACACAGCTTTTGACGAGCCTATTTGGCCACAAATAATAGAAAAGCAACCACTTGAGTTCGACAACGAATTCAAGAAAGCTGGTTTGACAGCTCTAATTGCTTGCGGCGGAAGCCCTGGGATCACTAATGTGTTAACCAGATACATTTGTGATAAATTGGATCGTGTGGATGAGATAATGATTAGGGTTGGCAACAAATCCTTAAAAGAATCTAAGGAACCGGTCAAAGGATGGGAACCAGATTGGTGTCCGGAAATTGCACTTATGGGTTATTCATTTGAACCACCAATCTTTGAAGATGGTGCATATAAACACTATCCGCCTTTCAGCGAGTGTGAAGAGTATGATTTTCCTGCACCAACCGGCTCAGTCCTGCTTTGTTATCAAGACCATGAAGAAGCAGTAACATTGCCACATTTCATAGGCAAAGGAGTAAAATATGTGGGGTTTAAATATCCCGTTGACATGCTGGCAGGTGCTTTCATTAAGATGGGATTTGCGAACTCGGAACCGATAGATGTCAAAGGTGTCAAAGTTGTTGCGCGGGATGTCTTATTGGGACTGGTGCATCACCCGGTTGACTTTTTCCTCGCAGAAGATGAAAACAGTGCTAGGCTTCCACCTGAATCCGCAAACCCCTGTGTCATTGAAGTAGAAGGTGAGAAATCAGGAGAAAATGTGAAATACATAATATCTTGGCCTCTATCCCTTTTTACAAGCACTGAGGAAAAACTGGCTTTCTATAGAAGATTTGGGGCGACCAATATTGGCACTGCCTTGCCAGCGATTGTAGGTGCAAAGATGTGCGTGGAAGGAGAGGCAGGAAAAGGAATAATTGCCCCTGAATGCCTTGAGCCAACAAAATTCCTGAAGGTGATGGCCAAAATGGGCGCACCTGTGAAGTTTAGCGAAGTGCTTTCAAAAGAAATAGCTATTTTATGAAATGGAACGGAATATTAAGCTAGGTTTAGCCGAGATTTACTAAAGGGAGGTGATGAGATTTATGGAATGATTGAACTTAGGATGACAAACAGGACAAAATTTAAGGAGGGATAATAACGTGAGGAAAAGGGAAAATATACTCGGCATAATCGGAATAGTGGCATTGTTGCTCAGTTTGGCTGCCCCGATGATACAATGTGCTCCCGGGGAGGTTGCCGAGGAAGAAGGAGTTGTTGAGGAAGAGGGAGTTGTTGACGAAGAGGGAGAGGAGGCCGAAATACCAGAGAAGCCCGCGAAGCCCGTGAGATTAAGCACAGGCTGGCCAACTACACAGATGATAGACACCCTGACGTGTGACGAAACCTGGCAGTACATGAATATGGGATCTATATTCTGGCAGTTGATCTACGATCAACTATGTATTATGGGGCCGGCGCCCGACTATGAGCCCTTGCCGATGCTGGCCACCAGTTGGGAAAGCACTGATGGCAGAACCTGGACCCATCACCTGCGCGAGGACGCTGTATTTCATGACGGGATACCGGTTACGGCAGAGGATGTGGCATTCACGATCGAGAATTTGCCCAAATCAAACCCAACCTTCTCTTTTGCTGATATCACTCTGGAGCCCGGGACTTCCGTGAAGATTATAGATGATTACACGCTGGAGTTTACGTTGGAGACAGTGCATGGCGGGAGATTCCCAGCTCCGTGGTGGGTGCCAGTAATGCCGAAGCACATCTGGGAGCCATACAAAGATGACATGACTTCATATCCAAACGATGAGGCGATTGGCTCCGGGCCATTTAAGCTAAAGGAATTCAAGCCTGGGCAGTATATTTGGTTTGAAGCCAACGAGGACTACGCATGGGGAGACATCCCCCATGTGGATGAGGTGGTATTCCAGGCCTACGGGAGCGACGATGCTATGTATATGGCTCTGAAAAATGGTGAAATAGACATGATTGGGTATGGTGGTTGCTCGCCACTCGTTGTGGACGACTTCAAAGGAGTTGAAAACATCGAGGTCATAATTTCTCAAAGCGAGTTAGAATGGGAGCTAACGTTTAATCTGCATAAGGATGGACCTCTTCAGGACCTGGATGTGAGAAAAGCCGTTATGTATGGGATAGATAGAGACAGCATCATAGCTCTCGCATACAATGGATATGCAGAAAAAATCGATAGCTTTGTATATCCAGAGATGGGAGAGCATAATCCAGATCTACCGCAATATGACTATGACGCTGGCAAGGCTGGAGAGATTTTGGAACAAGCTGGCTACCTGGATACTGATGGAGACGGGATAAGGAACAACCCGGCAACAGGTAAGAATCTTGCCTTCGAACTGATAGTTTCATCGGATTATACCAGTGAGGTCAAAGCGATAACTATGATTAAGGAGCAACTCAGGAACATAGGTATAGAAATTAGTATGACTACTCTAGATGAAGCCACCTATGAGTCACTGTTGTATGCTCCAACTGATGACTTGTGGGATATTGGCATGGGCTGGGCGACGCCTGGGCCGAATGGCGACTGGGTATGGGAATATGCCCGAAGCTATGAGGGCGGTGGCGAATGGTGGAATGCAGCTTATTACAATAATCCCGAATATGATGAATTGCTGGACGAACTGCTTATTGAGAGAGATATGACAAAACGAAAGGAATGGCTGTACGCCATGCAGATGGTTCTAGCAGAGGATCTGCCATACGGTTATCTATGGAGGGTGATGACGATAGACCCCGTGAGAACAGATAAGCTCAAAGGTTATGTGCCAACTATGGGCGGAGTCGCAAACTGGTTTAACCCATGGAGTTATTTTGAGTTACGCCCGAAGTGAAGCCTGGAATGCCGTGAGGTGAAGGCACAAACCCAACATCTCTTTCCACCTGTAGTGAATTATTGAACAAAGTGTAAATTGTGTAAGGGACCTAAGATGATTCGATTCGCGGGTATTGACAACTCTGTGTTATAAGAGCAAGAATTAGTCAGTGATAGTTGGTTTTTGCCCCTTAGCCTGACTCTTACTATAGGGAGATGGTATCCAGTGACTGGAGTTGGAAAGAACAGGCAGATTGTGCGCAACGCGGAGGCTCAAACAGGGCTGCTAATCCTTTTGTGGATTAGCGGCTCTTTTGTTTATGGCTAAGGTAGTAGTAGCCTAGTATTAGCTATTGGAAATTAAGGAGAAAGGAGGTGAACTGCCAGTAATCCAGAATAAGTTCAAAACAAAAGCTTCATGAAATTTGAAAAAGGAGGGAAAATGAGCAGAAGGAGAAACTTATTAGCACTAATTGGAACAGTGGTATTGCTGCTTAGCTTGGCTATTCCACTGGCGCAGTGTACCCCCGCAGCAGAAGAGGAAGTAACTCCTCCACCAGAAGAAGAGGTGACTCCTCCACCAGAAGAAGAGGAGGTAACCCCTGCGCCAGAGGAAGGGGAAATAAAGTATGGTGGAAGACTTAATGTTGGCTGGAATCCGGGATATGGCCTGGAAAATTTGCGAGTTGGCCAGGACTGGCAATATACAGCAATGGGGTGTGATTTCTGGCCCTTAATCTATGACCAATTGTGGATTATGGGACCAGATCCGGACTACGAGATTTTGCCTATGTTAGCCACCAGTTGGGAAACGGAGGACGGACAAACCTGGACATTTCATATCCGTGACGACGCCACCTTTCATGATGGTGTCCCGGTTACAGCCGCGGATGTGGCATTCACTCTTGAATATTTGCCTAAAGCAGACCCATCATGGGCTTTCACTGACTCGATGTGTGAATCCATAGAAGTTATTGATGACTATACAGTACAATTTACCTTGCACGTACCGATTGGTGGCTCATGGCCTGCTGGTTACTGGATGCCAATGCTTCCCAAGCATATTTTTGAGCCTTATAAGGACAATATGACAGCTTTCGATAATGCTGAGGCCATTGGCTCTGGTCCGTTTAAACTGAAGGAGTTTAAGCCTGCTCAATACGTCTGGTTTGAAGCTAACAAAGAGTACTGGGGAGAAAGGCCATATGTAGATGAGGTAGTGTATAAGGTTTATGGTAGCTTCGATGCTTTATATATGGCTATGAAGACTGGGGAGATAGACATGCTTGGATATAGCGGATGTTCTGCGCTGGTGGTTGACGAATTAGAAGCAGAGGAAAATATCAAGATCATAAAATGTCCGGGCATTGGAATGGACTGGATATCGTTTAATCTGCACAAGGATGGACCTATTCAGGACTTGAATGTAAGGAAAGCCATTATGCATGCCATAGATAGAGATAGACTTATAGACCTGGTAGCTCTGGGTTATGCAGAGAAGGCAGATAGCTGGATATACCCGGAGTTACCGGAGCATAATCCGAATCTGCCTCAGTATGACTTCGACCTGGCGAAAGCTAATGCGCTACTGGATGGAGCTGGATACGTAGATAGCGATGGGGATGGAATCAGGAATGACCCGGCAACAGGGCATAATATGGAGTTTGACCTGATTGTCACATCGGTCTGGACTTCTGCGGTTAAAGAGGCGACATTGATCAAAGAGCAGCTTGCAGAAGTGGACATAGCTATCGATTTGGTGGTGCTGGATCTGAATACCTTCTATGCGTACCTCTACGCACCACAGAATGACATGTATGACATTGGCTTTGCCGAGGAAGAGCCCGGGCCGCATGGCGAATGGATATGGGAATTCGCCCGCAGTTTTGCCGCCGGGGGCGCAGGATGGAATACATCCTATTATGATAACCCTGAGTTTGATGAGACCTTAACCAAAATGCTTTCCGAGAGAGACCCGGAGAAGCGAAAGGAATACTTGTTTGAGATGCAAATGATGATAGCGGAGGACTTGCCGTATGGATTTCTGCTCAGAGGAGAGTCATTGAACCCCGTTAATACAAGGTTTGAAGGCTATGTAGAAGCGATGGGAATCTCAGTATGGATTAGCCCCTGGACTTTCTTTAAGGTGCACTTGAAGTAAGCATTGCTGTTGAGCGGAGACATCTTGAAGAAGCGATTGCCTTCTGAGTTATGGAGGCAAGTTGATGAAGGAGTTGCGCCTCAATCGATTGAGGCGCAACTCCTTCATCAACTTGCCTCCATAACTCAGAAGGCAATCGCTTCTTCAAGATGTCTCCGCTCAACAGCAATGCTTACTTCAAGTGCACCTTAAAGAAAGTCCAGGGGCTAATCCATACTGAGATTCCCATCGCTTCTACATAGCCTTCAAACCTTGTATTAACGGGGTTCAATGACTCTCCTCTGAGCAGAAATCCATACGGCAAGTCCTCCGCTATCATCATTTGCATCTCAAACAAGTATTCCTTTCGCTTCTCCGGGTCTCTCTCGGAAAGCATTTTGGTTAAGGTCTCATCAAACTCAGGGTTATCATAATAGGATGTATTCCATCCTGCGCCCCCGGCGGCAAAACTGCGGGCGAATTCCCATATCCATTCGCCATGCGGCCCGGGCTCTTCCTCGGCAAAGCCAATGTCATACATGTCATTCTGTGGTGCGTAGAGGTACGCATAGAAGGTATTCAGATCCAGCACCACCAAATCGATAGCTATGTCCACTTCTGCAAGCTGCTCTTTGATCAATGTCGCCTCTTTAACCGCAGAAGTCCAGACCGATGTGACAATCAGGTCAAACTCCATATTATGCCCTGTTGCCGGGTCATTCCTGATTCCATCCCCATCGCTATCTACGTATCCAGCTCCATCCAGTAGCGCATTAGCTTTCGCCAGGTCGAAGTCATACTGAGGCAGATTCGGATTATGCTCCGGTAACTCCGGGTATATCCAGCTATCTGCCTTCTCTGCATAACCCAGAGCTACCAGGTCTATAAGTCTATCTCTATCTATGGCATGCATAATGGCTTTCCTTACATTCAAGTCCTGAATAGGTCCATCCTTGTGCAGATTAAACGATATCCAGTCCATTCCAATGCCCGGACATTTTATGATCTTGATATTTTCCTCTGCTTCTAATTCGTCAACCACCAGCGCAGAACATCCGCTATATCCAAGCATGTCTATCTCCCCAGTCTTCATAGCCATATATAAAGCATCGAAGCTACCATAAACCTTATACACTACCTCATCTACATATGGCCTTTCTCCCCAGTACTCTTTGTTAGCTTCAAACCAGACGTATTGAGCAGGCTTAAACTCCTTCAGTTTAAACGGACCAGAGCCAATGGCCTCAGCATTATCGAAAGCTGTCATATTGTCCTTATAAGGCTCAAAAATATGCTTGGGAAGCATTGGCATCCAGTAACCAGCAGGCCATGAGCCACCAATCGGTACGTGCAAGGTAAATTGTACTGTATAGTCATCAATAACTTCTATGGATTCACACATCGAGTCAGTGAAAGCCCATGATGGGTCTGCTTTAGGCAAATATTCAAGAGTGAATGCCACATCCGCGGCTGTAACCGGGACACCATCATGAAAGGTGGCGTCGTCACGGATATGAAATGTCCAGGTTTGTCCGTCCTCCGTTTCCCAACTGGTGGCTAACATAGGCAAAATCTCGTAGTCCGGATCTGGTCCCATAATCCACAATTGGTCATAGATTAAGGGCCAGAAATCACACCCCATTGCTGTATATTGCCAGTCCTGGCCAACTCGCAAATTTTCCAGGCCATATCCCGGATTCCAGCCAACATTAAGTCTTCCACCATACTTTATTTCCCCTTCCTCTGGCGCAGGGGTTACCTCCTCTTCTTCTGGTGGAGGAGTCACCTCTTCTTCTGGTGGAGGAGTTACTTCCTCTTCTGCTGCGGGGGTACACTGCGCCAGTGGAATAGCCAAGCTAAGCAGCAATACCACTGTTCCAATTAGTGCTAATAAGTTTCTCCTTCTGCTCATTTTCCCTCCTTTTTCAAATTTCATGAAGCTTTTGTTTTGAACTTATTCTGGATTACTGGCAGTTCACCTCCTTTCTCCTTAATTTCCAATAGCTAATACTAGGCTACTACTACCTTAGCCATAAACAAAAGAGCCGCTAATCCACAAAAGGATTAGCAGCCCTGTTTGAGCCTCCGCGTTGCGCACAATCTGCCTGTTCTTTCCAACTCCAGTCACTGGATACCATCTCCCTATAGTAAGAGTCAGGCTAAGGGGCAAAAACCAACTATCACTGACTAATTCTTGCTCTTATAACACAGAGTTGTCAATACCCGCGAATCGAATCATCTTAGGTCCCTTACACAATTTACACTTTGTTCAATAATTCACTACAGGTGGAAAGAGATGTTGGGTTTGTGCCTTCACCTCACGGCATTCCAGGCTTCACTTCGGGCGTAACTCAAAATAACTCCATGGGTTAAACCAGTTTGCGACTCCGCCCATAGTTGGCACATAACCTTTGAGCTTATCTGTTCTCACGGGGTCTATCGTCATCACCCTCCATAGATAACCGTATGGCAGATCCTCTGCTAGAACCATCTGCATGGCGTACAGCCATTCCTTTCGTTTTGTCATATCTCTCTCAATAAGCAGTTCGTCCAGCAATTCATCATATTCGGGATTATTGTAATAAGCTGCATTCCACCATTCGCCACCGCCCTCATAGCTTCGGGCATATTCCCATACCCAGTCGCCATTCGGCCCAGGCGTCGCCCAGCCCATGCCAATATCCCACAAGTCATCAGTTGGAGCATACAACAGTGACTCATAGGTGGCTTCATCTAGAGTAGTCATACTAATTTCTATACCTATGTTCCTGAGTTGCTCCTTAATCATAGTTATCGCTTTGACCTCACTGGTATAATCCGATGAAACTATCAGTTCGAAGGCAAGATTCTTACCTGTTGCCGGGTTGTTCCTTATCCCGTCTCCATCAGTATCCAGGTAGCCAGCTTGTTCCAAAATCTCTCCAGCCTTGCCAGCGTCATAGTCATATTGCGGTAGATCTGGATTATGCTCTCCCATCTCTGGATATACAAAGCTATCGATTTTTTCTGCATATCCATTGTATGCGAGAGCTATGATGCTGTCTCTATCTATCCCATACATAACGGCTTTTCTCACATCCAGGTCCTGAAGAGGTCCATCCTTATGCAGATTAAACGTTAGCTCCCATTCTAACTCGCTTTGAGAAATTATGACCTCGATGTTTTCAACTCCTTTGAAGTCGTCCACAACGAGTGGCGAGCAACCACCATACCCAATCATGTCTATTTCACCATTTTTCAGAGCCATATACATAGCATCGTCGCTCCCGTAGGCCTGGAATACCACCTCATCCACATGGGGGATGTCTCCCCATGCGTAGTCCTCGTTGGCTTCAAACCAAATATACTGCCCAGGCTTGAATTCCTTTAGCTTAAATGGCCCGGAGCCAATCGCCTCATCGTTTGGATATGAAGTCATGTCATCTTTGTATGGCTCCCAGATGTGCTTCGGCATTACTGGCACCCACCACGGAGCTGGGAATCTCCCGCCATGCACTGTCTCCAACGTAAACTCCAGCGTGTAATCATCTATAATCTTCACGGAAGTCCCGGGCTCCAGAGTGATATCAGCAAAAGAGAAGGTTGGGTTTGATTTGGGCAAATTCTCGATCGTGAATGCCACATCCTCTGCCGTAACCGGTATCCCGTCATGAAATACAGCGTCCTCGCGCAGGTGATGGGTCCAGGTTCTGCCATCAGTGCTTTCCCAACTGGTGGCCAGCATCGGCAAGGGCTCATAGTCGGGCGCCGGCCCCATAATACATAGTTGATCGTAGATCAACTGCCAGAATATAGATCCCATATTCATGTACTGCCAGGTTTCGTCACACGTCAGGGTGTCTATCATCTGTGTAGTTGGCCAGCCTGTGCTTAATCTCACGGGCTTCGCGGGCTTCTCTGGTATTTCGGCCTCCTCTCCCTCTTCGTCAACAACTCCCTCTTCCTCAACAACTCCTTCTTCCTCGGCAACCTCCCCGGGAGCACATTGTATCATCGGGGCAGCCAAACTGAGCAACAATGCCACTATTCCGATTATGCCGAGTATATTTTCCCTTTTCCTCACGTTATTATCCCTCCTTAAATTTTGTCCTGTTTGTCATCCTAAGTTCAATCATTCCATAAATCTCATCACCTCCCTTTAGTAAATCTCGGCTAAACCTAGCTTAATATTCCGTTCCATTTCATAAAATAGCTATTTCTTTTGAAAGCACTTCGCTAAACTTCACAGGTGCGCCCATTTTGGCCATCACCTTCAGGAATTTTGTTGGCTCAAGGCATTCAGGGGCAATTATTCCTTTTCCTGCCTCTCCTTCCACGCACATCTTTGCACCTACAATCGCTGGCAAGGCAGTGCCAATATTGGTCGCCCCAAATCTTCTATAGAAAGCCAGTTTTTCCTCAGTGCTTGTAAAAAGGGATAGAGGCCAAGATATTATGTATTTCACATTTTCTCCTGATTTCTCACCTTCTACTTCAATGACACAGGGGTTTGCGGATTCAGGTGGAAGCCTAGCACTGTTTTCATCTTCTGCGAGGAAAAAGTCAACCGGGTGATGCACCAGTCCCAATAAGACATCCCGCGCAACAACTTTGACACCTTTGACATCTATCGGTTCCGAGTTCGCAAATCCCATCTTAATGAAAGCACCTGCCAGCATGTCAACGGGATATTTAAACCCCACATATTTTACTCCTTTGCCTATGAAATGTGGCAATGTTACTGCTTCTTCATGGTCTTGATAACAAAGCAGGACTGAGCCGGTTGGTGCAGGAAAATCATACTCTTCACACTCGCTGAAAGGCGGATAGTGTTTATATGCACCATCTTCAAAGATTGGTGGTTCAAATGAATAACCCATAAGTGCAATTTCCGGACACCAATCTGGTTCCCATCCTTTGACCGGTTCCTTAGATTCTTTTAAGGATTTGTTGCCAACCCTAATCATTATCTCATCCACACGATCCAATTTATCACAAATGTATCTGGTTAACACATTAGTGATCCCAGGGCTTCCGCCGCAAGCAATTAGAGCTGTCAAACCAGCTTTCTTGAATTCGTTGTCGAACTCAAGTGGTTGCTTTTCTATTATTTGTGGCCAAATAGGCTCGTCAAAAGCTGTGTCCACATAGTGTGCTCCGTTTCTTAAAGCAGCTTTCATTATATTGGCATTGAGTCGAGGCAACGTTAGATTTATTACAACATCTACCTCCTTAGCACCCCTGTCAAGGTCTTCAATTTTCTCCACGTCAATTTTCATAGTGGTAATCTTACTGCTCTTTATCTTATCCCTGACTTTGTTAGCTACATCTAAATCTACATCAGCCAGAACTATCTTCTCCACATCCCTACCTCTGGCTAAAATTGAAGCACATGGCGCTCCCTGTGCCCCAGCTCCTACTACTAATAGCTTTTTCATATCACTCCTCACTTTCACTGAAATCATATCTTGATGCTAACTGGCTGAATTGCAAGCACCTATCTCACCTTGGCCAATCTATCAGAGGCGTTTGGCAATATCCCCAGCAGATTCAAAGCTGTTAGATAGTTGCCATGTAAGCAAGCATTCTGGAAATCAGTCAGAAGTTTCCTGCCTTCATCTTTCTGGCCGCCTTGCCACGATATCAGAGCCAGCATTTCCCGTTCAGTAGCTAATTCGAACTCGGCAGCTTCACGTTGTTGCCAGATATCCCTGATCAACTTGATTCTATTCTCATAATCTCTATCCACCATCTGCTGGATCAGCTGAGTCGCCCACCACGCCGAACGCAAATCAATTTCGTCCGCCCCCACATTGTATTCCAGAGGGGTATCTCCCCTGGCCCCCGCCCAGATAGGCTGGAAAACATTTTCGCAGGGGGAGGACATGCAACACCACATCACAGATCCAATGTCAGCGGGCATATAGCTTCTTAGATGCCACACTTCAGCATCGTGTGTAGTGGAACTGCAGATTGTGTAATGGCCACCAGCATGATAAGCGTGCGGTGGATAGTGATAAGTGCACCCAGTCCCCTCATAGTGGTCTCTAAGAAAGGCTACCAGGTCTTGAGCCCTGACCGTGCCCACCTTTGACGATAACAGGAAGTCCGTCCGCTTCATTCGTTCCAAATTCCAGTCTTCTTCCAGCCTCTCGCCGTATACAGTTTTAAAACTGAACGGGCCACTGGACGGGTCATACCAGCCTTTTTCTACGGCATGGCTAATTAAGTCCGCGCTTGCCATATCGTAGTCACTCTCGATCAACATTTCGTTGGCATAGAAAAAGGTGCCATCGTCAGGGCATCTCTTAGCAACCCAGTGTCGAGGGGTGCATTCAACAGCCCAGGCTTCATTGGCATCAGCAATAAGATATGCCATCCCTGCCCACCGATGCTCAAAAGTGCCGCCATAGTTATCTTGCAGTTGAGCGATAAGGTTCACACCCTCCTTTGCCGTTTTGCATCTCTCCAAGACCAGTTGTATTTTCTCTCCCACTGAAATTCCACCTTTCTCCAAAACCCGCTCCTTGCTATATAGAGTGTTGGTAGTTACACCCACGCCGTATTCATTTATGCCATCCACAACTTGCCATTGCTGTGAGCCTTGTACATCATTGGAGTAGTATGAATAGGTAACTGACGCCTGAGTTATGGTTTCAGCCGCGAGCTCAAGCTGTGCTCCTGCAGGATGTGTCACTCGAGGATGGTAAACTAAGTGTCGGCATAGGTGCCCCTCGTTTTCCTCATCATCTTCACTGCTGGCCATCAATACACTGCCATCAGCAGTAGCATTCTTGCCAAACACTGCAGTTGTACACTTCTTTGGCAAAACTTTATAGGTACTTGATTTGTGGTCCATTTCTCTCTCCCCTCTTCAATTTTTATTTTGAGCTGAAGTGCAACGCTTGATTAATGCTCAACCACCAGATTGCCTTCTTTGATTATATACCTGATGTTTCCTTTATCCAATAAAATATCTATATTGCTGGTTGGGTCTTTCTTAAGCACAAGTAAGTCAGCCAATTTCCCCTTCTCTATAGTCCCAACTCTGCTATCAATCCCACAGGCTTCAGCCCCGAATTTGGTCGCTGAAGTGATTGCCTCTAAAGGGCTGAGGCCTAAAATATCCACCAACAGCTTTATTTCGCCAATATTATACTTTCCATATGGTGTAACAGGGTCCGCGTGCGCATCAGAGCCCAGCAAAACCTTTACACCGTTGTTGATTGCCCTCTTCCAGCCATTTATTACATACTCTGGTAGTCCCTCTTCTGCCCATTCTCCGACAAAATTTATCGATAGCGTCGGGGTGAGAAAAATGTTCTTTTCAGCCATTATCTGGCATGTTTCCTCGTCCAATTCACATCCTTCCTCATTATCGCCGTGTTCAATCGTATCCACTCCAAGTTCCACCGCAGCTCTGATGCCGCGCAGATTTTCAGCATGGCACATTACCCTTAAACCAACCATGTGAGCTTCATCTACAATCGTTCTCATTTCTTCCAGGCCAAAATGCATATCCTCGACTCTGTCTTTTTCCCAGAGGCCACCACCCGTTGCGAAAAATTTAATATGGTCCACATTTTGGCCAACCAACTTGCGAATTGCTTTACGGATTTCCTCTACTCCATCACAGGGTTGAGCCCATACATAGCTTTGTTGTGCCCACTCATCCGGAATCCCATATACATCCCTGGGCATAGCATCTTGATTTCCCCCTGTCCGACAAAGGCCAAGCCCGCAAGACATTATTCTTGGGCCGACTATTGTCCCCTCTTCTATCGCTCTCTTTAAATAAATATCGTATCTTGAGCCTCCGCTCCTCACCGTCGTAAATCCATAATCCAAAACTTTTCTTGCCTCAGCAGCAGTTCTGATGGCCTCCAGATAGTTTGATTCAGTAATCCAATCCATAGAGTTAGCGCTTTTAACGCCGGTGAAATGGACATGGGCATCTATTAAGCCGGGCATAAGATAATATTCAGATATATCCACCTTCTGAATGTTATCCTTCACCCTTACTGAGCTCACATCCCCCACTTCCTCTAGTACACCATTTCTGATAACAACAGTGGTATCCTTTACAGGAACACCTCCATTCCCATCTATTAATGTTGCGCCAATTAATGCATACCCCTTCTCTAATTCCATATCCTTCATATTCGCTCTCTCCTATTCAATTCTAAACTCCTTTAGTTTCTCCTTTACTGAAGCACTATGCTATAGATACTTCCTTCGAAACCACTTCATGGAATTTTACCGCAGCGCCCATCCCAGACATCATCTTCAAAAACTTAATTGGATCAAGACATTCAGCAGCAATTACGCCTTTTTCCGCTTCACCTTCCACACACATTTTTGCTCCTACAACTGCCGGTAGAGCAACACCAATCGTTGTAGCTCCAAATCTTCTATATATCTCCAACCTTTCCCGGCTATTTGAAAAGAGAGAAAAAGGCCAGGATACTGTATATGTCACCTCTTCTCCTGACCTGACGCCCTTTATCTCCAGTATACAAAGCCCAGCAGATTCCAGTGGAAGCTTAGCGGTACTTTCATCTTCAGCGAAAAATGTATCAACAGGGTGGGCCACCAACTTCAGCAAAACATCCCGCGGCACAATTCTGACGCCTTTCACATCTATGGCCTTCGGGGACGCAAATCCCATCTTAATGAAAGCACCTGCTAGCGTGTCAACGGGATATTTAAACCCTGCATATTTTATGCTTTTCCCTATGAAATGTGGCAGCGTTATCGGCTCCTGGTGTTGATGGTAAACAAGCGGAATCGTGCCAACTGGGTCTGGGAAAGTATAATCTTCACACTTGGCGTAGATAGGATATTTCCTATACTCTCCACCTTCGAATACTGTGGGTTCAACTGCATAGCCCCAAAGTGCTCTAAAAGGAGACCATGTTGGCTCCCAGGCGCTAACTACTTCCGCAGAGCTTTCTAGCGATCTACTGCCGAGCTTAATATGTATTTCATCTACACGGTCCAATTTGTCGCAAACGTATCTGGCCAATACATTCACGACTCCAGGGGAGCCTCCACAACCAACCAGGCCTGTCAAGCCAGCTTCTTTGAACTCCCTGTCAAGCTCAACTGGCCGTTTTTCTATTATCTGTGACAGGATATTGTCCCTGGCCCGTATGTCCAGCAAAGTAGGTTCGCCAAAAGATGTATCCACATAGTGTGCTCCACTTCTTAAGGCAGCTCTCATTATATTAGAGCAGAACGCAGTCAAGGTCAGGTTGATAATAACATCTACTCCTTTCGCTGCCCTCTCAATGTCTTCAACCTGTGTAGCATCAAGCTTCACAGTGGTCACCTTATCGCTTTTTATCTTGTTCTTAACCTTATTGGCTAAATCTAAATCTATATCGCCTAAGACTATTTTCACTACCTCCTTGTTCCTGGTCAAAATTGAGGCACATGGGCCGCCTTGAGCCCCAGCTCCTATTACTAACACCTTTTGCATATTGCTCCTCCTTTTTTATTTGAATTTTAGCTCAATTCTGCCTCACTTACTAATTCTGCTTCAGTTCTCTCAAATCTGGCATATTTCCCTTTTAACATCTCCAGGGTTAACAAAATCCTCGGTAACCAAGCCACCGAGGGCAAACCGTACAGGCAAACACTGAAAAAGCTTCGCCTTCAGTTATTCATATATAGGAAGTAGTTCCTGTATGAAGTATCTGGTTGGAAATATTGCTATAACCCAGCAAGGCCACTTTATGGAGGAGGCGCAAGTAGAAAGCCCCTTTTTCGAGGAGCTTAGAAGGTTAAGTTTTAGTCTATGTCAGCCTATTTTACTTTGAAGCAAGCAACATAGTGGTCAGGTTCCACTTCAATGAGCGGAGGTTCCTCTCCCACGTGTTTCTTCATGGCATATGGGCACCGTTCATAAAAGCCGCAGGTAGAGGAGGCCTCAGCCCCGGTTACCGGCACATAGCCTTTGATCGGGAGTTTCTGCATCTTCACTGTTGGGTCGGGCACTGGCACAGCGGCGATTAACGCCTGCGTATAAGGATGCAGCGGTTTACTGTAGATAACCTCTGTGGGGCCAATCTCCACAATCTTTCCCAGGTACATGATAGCAATCTTGTCGCAGATATATCGTGCTGTGGCTAAGTCATGGGTTATATAAACAAGCGAGATGCCAAATTCATCCCTCATTGCCAGCAATAATTCTAAAACCCCTATCCTTACGGAAACATCCAGCATTGAAATAGGCTCATCGGCAA
>DAOVDO010000008.1 GCA_030669525.1 Dehalococcoidia bacterium
GGTTCTTGCTGATGGAGCCAGCAGAGCAGAAGTAATAGCCAACGAGACCCTCAAAGAAGTCAAAGAGAAAATGGGGCTCCTCCAGCGTATTCATTTAGAGAACGCCAGCGACTGAGCTATCGCCTTCCTCGCAGCTACCTGCATCCAATAATCTCAGAAACTCACCTCGTATACCGCTATTCTGCTAACTCAATGGCTGACCATCTATCCTCGGCCTCATCGTAGCATAACTCAAATAGCTTACCCCCATCGGTGGTAACTCTAAAAAACTTCCTGCCCGGTTCTCGCCACTCCTTTTCTACTTCCTCAACCTTATATTTTGTACCTTTCCATAGGAAAGACTTTGGTCGTTCAGCATAAGTACGACCTGAATAGCAACTCACCTTAATTTCTGTAATCATAATGGCGGCTTCCGTTTATGCCAGTCTGTTGCCTGCTCGTAGGCAAAAGCAATGCGCAATATCGTTTCCTCACTGAAAGGCTTACCTATAATCTGCATGCCTATAGGCAGGTTATTGGCAAAACCGGCAGGGATGGAGATGGCGGGAACCCCAGCGATGTTTATCGGCAATGTACATACATCGGTCAAATACATCTGCATCGGGTCTTCTATTTTCTCACCCAGCTTGAAAGCCACCGTAGGTGATGTAGGAGTGACCAAAGCATCATATTTCTTGAATGCCTGGTCGAATTCCTGCTTTATCAAGGTGCGCACCTTCTGCGCCTTAACATAGTAAGCGTCATAATAGCCAGCAGATAGAGCGTAGGTACCCAGCATTATGCGCCTCTTAACTTCAGAACCAAAACCTAATTGCCGCGTCTTTTCCGTTGACTCTATTACATTGCTGGTATTTCTCTCCGAGAATCCGTATTTCACTCCATCATAGCGAGCTAAATTCGCTGAGGCTTCGGAGGGAGCAACTATATAATAGACAGCCAGGGCATATTTAGTAGATGGTAAAGAGGCGTCCCAATCCACTTCCGCACCCAGCTCCTTTAGTTTTCCTACGGCTAACTCCAAAGCCACTCTCACCTCATCCTGCATGCCCTCGACAAAGTATTCCCCGGGAATGCCGATTCTCAGCCCCTGAAGGTCAGGGATTAGATGCCGGGTATAGTCCGGCACAGGATATTTAACAGAGGTTGAATCCCTGGCATCATATCCTGAGATAACTCCCATCACCAGGGCACAGTCGGTGACATCATTGGTTATCGGCCCAATTTGGTCAAGTGAGCTGGCAAAAGCGACCAAACCAAAACGACTCACGCGCCCATAGGTCGGTTTTAAGCCAACTACATTGCAGAATCCTGCAGGTTGCCGGATGCTACCACCGGTGTCAGAACCAAGAGCATAGATGGCTTCACCAGCTACCACAGCCGCAACTGAGCCACCACTACTACCACCGGGAACACGGCTCAAGTCCCAAGGATTATGTGTAGGGAAAAAGGCAGAATGCTCAGTGGATGAGCCCATGGCAAACTCGTCCATATTCGTCTTGCCTACTATCACCATCCTTTGCGACTTCAATTTCTCCATTACTGTAGCATCATAGGGTGGAATAAAATTCTCCAGCATCTTGGAAGAGCAGGTAGTTCGTATCCCCCGAGTACATATAACATCTTTAATCAGGGCAGGTATGCCGGTTAAAGGTGCAATATCACCATCACTGATATATCTATCAGCCTCTTCTGCCTGTCTTAAAGCTAAATCTTCCGTGATGGTGACACAAGCACGTATTTTATCTTCTACCTCAGCAATGCGCCTTAGCGCAGATTTGGTGAGTTCCACCGAGGAAACTTTCTTCTGTTTAAGAAGCTCATGTGCTTCATGAATAGTCAGATAACATAGCTCATTCATTTATACATTCAACCCTTCTTCTTAACTTTTTACTTAAGGCTACCTGTAATATTGGCTAAGTAAGCATTGTATCCCGGCAATTACTCCTCTCCCTCCAAAACGCCCACCAGTCGAGCAGCAATATACGCTGAAGGGATAGAACCCAATAGATAACCATAAATTATGGCAATGAAAGCATTAACCATTGATAAGTGCACCTACTCTAATATTGCCTGGACTTTAAAGCAATCCTCTTCCTGACTGGGAGCATTGGACAGGATTTTACTCTGGGGAAGTGATTCAGCTATCCTGTCCTCCCTGAAGACATCCTGGAGAAGGACAGAGCGGGTCGCTGGTGGCACTTTATCTGTGTCCACCTGTTTGAGTATCTCAAAATTCTCCAGAATGTCAGATAGCTGCAGGCTAAATTTTTCAGCTTCGGCTTCACTCAGCCCTAACCGGGCTAGCCAGGCGACATGTTTGACCTGCTCACGACTTAGCTTCATCTCCGCTTTTCGCATGATAGCTATTATAGCACCAGGTTTTCCGATGTAACAACGGTTGCTTGAACCCTCCCATGAAGCATATAATTAGCCAACCGGATTGGCTCCGCGCAATTCGATTGGCGTTGCCACCATACGAAGACACCGAAACCGAGAAATCAGAAAGAGAGGAGAACGTCAAGTTAGAATATCATGAATTCACATAACCCTGGCAAAATACGTAATGTCGCTCTATTATCTCATTACAACGCTGGCAAGACTTCGATTGCCGAATCAATGCTCTTTACCTGCGGGGCTATTAAACGATTGGGCAGCGTTGATAATGGCACCAGCGCTTCAGACTATGACCCCAGTGAGATAGCCCACCATATGAGCATCAATTTATCCATTCTTTCCCACGAATGGAAGGAAATCAGGTTAAACCTCATCGATACGCCAGGCTATACCGATTTCGTA
Organism: Dehalococcoidia bacterium; assembly: GCA_030669525.1. The sequence goes on from DAOVDO010000008.1 coordinate 2,797, forward strand.
GGCGAAGCCAAAGCTGCTTTGCGTGTCTGCGATGGAGCGCTAATTGTCGTTTGCGCCACTTCGGGCGTAGAGGTGGGTACCGAGCAGATGTGGAATTACACTGAGGAATCAAAATTGCCACGCCTTATTTTTGTCAACAAGATGGACAGAGACAACGCAAACTTCCTTCAAACCCTGGAACAAATTCAAACCAGACTAGCAACAAGATGCCTACCCATTCAGTTACCTGTAGGCGAGCAAAATGATTTCCAGGGTACTGTGGATCTGGTAACCATGAAAGGTTACTCCAACACCACTTCACAGGATATAGATTTACCATCTTCACTGTTGGAACAGGCAAAATCCTATAGAGAGAAACTAGTGGAGAATGTTGTTGAGGTTGATGACAAGCTCCTCACCAAGTACTTAGAGGGTGAGGAGATAAGCAATGAAGCAATAATTGAAGCCATAAAGCAGTCCACCTTAGAAGGTACATTAGTGCCTGTCCTTACCGGCTCTGCACTGCGCAATATCAGCGTTGATTCGCTTCTTGATGCCATTTGCAATTATTTACCTTCGCCCGATGACAGGGACACTGCCAGAGCTATGAATTCAACTACTGGAGACAAGGAGGAGGTTAAACCAGATTCAGCAGCACCCTTAACCAGTCTTGTTTTCAAGACCAGCGCTGATCCATTTACAGGTAAAATTAGTTATTTCCGTGTTTACACAGGTGCTATTTTCAGTAACTCCCAGGTATGGAATGCCAACAAGAATAGCATGGAGCGCATTGGCCAGCTTTTCACTGTGCTAGGAAAAAATCAACAGCCTGTGGAGCAATTAACCGCCGGAGATATCGGAGCGGTAGCCAAGCTGAATCAAACTACTACAGGGGACACCCTCCGTGCCCAGGAATCCCAGATAGTCCTTGAAGGCATCAAATTCCCCGAGGCAAATTTCAGTATGTCAATACAGCCCCAAACGAAAGCCGATCTGGATAAAATGAGCACTGTTTTACCCAGAATTTGTGAGGAGGACCCTTCCCTCAAAGTGCACCGCGAACCCAATACCAATGAAACTATTATATCCGGCATCGGAGAAAATCACATCGAGATGGTTAAGAAAAGGATGCATCGCAAGTTTGGTGTAGAGGTCAAGTTAGACACACCAAAGATTCCCTATAAAGAGACCATTACCATAGCAACCAAGGCTGAATATAAGCATAAGAAACAGTCAGGAGGGCATGGTCAATACGGGCATGTCTTTCTTGAGCTAGAGCCTCTACCACGAGGCAGCGGCTTTGAGTTCAGTGGGAAGATTTTCGGTGGGGCGATTCCCAAAAACTACATCCCAGCAGTAGAAAAGGGCGTTATGGAAGCAAAGAACGAAGGAATCTTAGCCTCATACCGCGTAGATGACATAAAAGTAACGCTATATGATGGAAGCTTTCACCAAGTAGACTCATCAGATATCGCCTTCAAGATTGCCGGGGCACAAGCATTGAAGAAAGGTTTATCTCAAGGACAGTCCGTCCTGCTCGAGCCAATAATGAATCTCAGTATAACCGTTCCCGAGCAATATACCGGAGACATTATAGGAGATCTTAATACTAAGAGAGGGCATGTACTTGGGATGGTTCCTCAAGGAAACGGCACGAGCATCCAGGCCCAAGCACCATACGCAGAACTACTTCGCTACGCTATAGACGTGAGGTCAATAACGCAGGGGCGTGGTACCTTTACCATGAAATTCAGCCATTACGAGGAGGTGCCAGCCCATATTAGCCAGAAGATCGCTGCTGAGAGAACCTGACAACTCGCTTAAAGCTAAAGTCGTAGTATTATGGCGATTGTAAAGCAGCTAGCATTCGTAAAGCTGCGGTGAGCCGTTCAATGCATTTCACTTTACCCAACACCACCATGGTTTGAAATAATGGTGGTGCTGCAGTGCGACCGGTAATAGCCGTCCGCAATAGGCCGAAGAATTTCCGCGTGCTTAAATCTAACTCCGCAGATAACGGGCGCAGGAGGCCTTCAATCGAGTTAGCATCCCAAGCCTCCATTGCTTCCAGTCTTTTCGAAGCAATCTTGGCAGCATAGGTGGCTGACTCAACATCCAGTCCATCGCTCAATAGTAGGCCAGTATCATATTTCAACTCGTCCAGGAAGAAAAAGTCTGCCAGTTCAAACACCTCAGCTAAAGTTTTTACGCGCTCCTGAAGCAAAGGCATAAGCTTACTGATGTAATCCTCATCCAGCGGACGTTTTACCGAAGGAGGTAAATCCCTATCCAGAAATGGAGCTGCTCGCTGTGCAAACTCCTCTGCACTCAATTGCCTCACGTAAACCCCATTCATCCACTCCAGCTTGCGTTTATCAAAAACAGCTGCAGTTTTACTTACTCTTCCCAAAGAGAAATGTTTTATCAATTCCTCTCGGCTTAGCAACTCAGTTTTATCATCCAGTGACCAACCCAGTAAAGCCAGGAAGTTAATCATTGCCTGCGGAAGATAACCTTGCTCTTTATATTCAGCTGTAGTAGTAGCACCATGTCGCTTGGAGAGTTTCGACCTATCAGGGCCGAGTATCATAGGTAGATGCGCAAACTCAGGAGGTTCCCAGCCCAAAGCTCGGTAAAGCAGCACATGCCGCGGAGTACTGGATAGCCATTCATCCGCCCTAAGGATATGAGAAATAGCCATCAAGTGGTCATCCACTATATTGGCCAGATGATATGTCGGGTAACCATCGGACTTGAGCAGGATGAAATCATCCAAAGTACTATTGTTAAAAGTTAATTGCCCACGAATTAAATCGCGGAAACTAGTTTCCCCTTCAAGCGGTGTTTTGAAACGAACCACAGGAGTAATACCGCTTGCCTCCAAATGCGCCCTCTCCTGCTGTGTTAAATATCGACAATGACCATCGTACTTGGGTGGTCGCTTTTGTCTCGTTTGCTCCTGGCGCATCGCCTCCAGCCGCTCCGGAGAGCAGTAACACAGATAGGCATAACCACCTTCAAGTAACCTGTCTGCGCTTTCACGATAGAGATGTAATCTTTGTGATTGAAAATAGGGGCCTTCATCCCAATCCAAGCCAAGCCAGCGCAGGCTCTCCATTATGGCATCCACCGCCTCTTCAACTTTACGATTAACATCAGTATCTTCAATGCGCAAGATAAACGTACCTCCGTTATGGCGAGCAAAAAGCCAATTGAACAGAGCTGTTCTGATATTGCCTAAGTGTGGATATCCCGTCGGACTAGGCGCAAAGCGAACCCTAACTGCTGTATTTAACTCGGATTCATGACTATACATTGTGATATACTTAGCCTCCGAAATATTAGCAGAAGGTCCGTGGACTTAAAAAGCGTTATCTGGAAAGGGCCCGTTGCAGGTCTTTTAGTTGCTCCAGGTGTTTTTTAAGTTTCTTAATAAGCTGTTCAGCTTGTCTCAATGCACTTTCAGTGTCTTCTATCTCAGTAGCTATTTGGAACAAGACCTGGTTCTGCCGTCCAGACAAATCAGCTTCAAAGTTGATTAAATCCTCCATCCCAATCTCATCTATCAGGCGAGATAAAAGCTCACTTTTCCCCTGTGCTGGTTCATCATTCGTTCGGTTAAAAAATTTCAAGTTCAATTCCTTTCTGCCACGGCTCCATGCTGGAATATAGCATATCCCTGTACCCCTAAACAAGCATTTCAGACATCACCAGCAAAGAGGTCCAGGACTTGCTTTAAATCTGCTGGTAAAGGACAGGTGAATTCTCGATACTGGTGTGTTGACGGCAGGCATAAGCCAAGGCGATAAGCATGGACGAACTGTCTCCTGAGGTTTGAGGCTATAGCTGCACCCCGGCATTTTGTTCCATAAACGATATCACCAACTACAGGATAGCCAATGGCCGCTAAATGTACCCTGATCTGATGTGTGCGCCCAGTCTCAGGAGTAACATCGAGTAGAGTATAATCGCTCAAGTATTGTTTAACCTGATACTGTGTGCTAGCTTCCTTCCCACCCTCTACTATTGCCATCCGCTTACGGTGGTGGGGGTCACGCCCAATCGGCGCTTCTATCGCTCCCCGTTCAGGTGATAATCTCCCTTTAACCAGGACCATGTAAACCTTCTTGACTGCGCGGCTTTTGAACTGATTGACCAGATATTCCCGGGCACGTTCATTTTTAGCAATAACCATTAGCCCTGATGTGTCCTTATCTAACCTGTGAACTATGCCGGGGCGGATTAAGTCACCACTCATATCCAAATCTGGACAGTGTGCCAAAATAGCATTAACCAGCGTATGCGCAGGGTGGCCGGGAGATGGGTGAACAACCAGTCCAGCTGGCTTATCTACAATCACTACATCCTGGTCTTCATAAATTATGGTTAAGGGGGTTGGTTCAGCCGCTGGATAAGGGGGTGACGGAAATTTAATAGTTATACTATCGCCATAATTTAACCTCTGGCTTGCCCTTGCACCCCGGTCATTAACTAAAACACAGCCCTGCTCAATTAACTTTTTTGCGTAAGACCGAGAAACCTGGGGAAGTGCTTCAGCAATATATCTGTCTAAACGTACGTCCGATACATGAACAACGAGTTGTAGGGTTTCAATTTCTGATTTCCCGGTTGTGCTCACATGCCTTCCTGAATAACTCCTGCCGAACTAAGAAACAAGCCAGCGCGAAGATGCCTATTACTATGGCTGCGTCAGCTAAGTTGAACGCCCAGGGCCAACGTAATAAATCCACCAGGTGCATATCGATAAAGTCAATCACAAAACCAAAGCGAAGGCGATCTATCAGGTTACCCAATGCGCCACCGAAAAGCAAGCCAAGGGGTATAACAGTTAAAGTAGTAGCCAGGGAAAGGTAACGAAAAAGCAAGAAGATGATAATGATTAAGACACCTATGGTGACGATAACCAGGAAAGACTGATTGATAAGCAAACCAAAAACAGCTCCACGATTTTCATGATAAACTAAATTTATAAACCCTGGTAATAGCTTAACAGGGTATGGATTAGCTATAATCCATGATTTGCTCGCCTGGTCAAAGATGATTACTATAGCAGCGGAGGCCAGAAATAACCCTATTTTCCCTCTACTCCTACCCAGAGAAATCCTCAACTTACCTGGCAGCCCGTTACCTTGCCACTTTTGCATCTTTTGCCTGACATGCCTTACATTTCAAGCACAAGTTCGCCTGCGGCAATGCTTCAAGTCGCTCTAGTTCTATTGGCTGCCCACAGGAGTCGCATAGCCCATAAATGCCAGCGTTATATTTCTCCAGGGCATGTTCTATCTCAGTAAGCGTGCCCCTTAGTTTTTTCTCCAGAACCAACCTTTTCTCTAGCTCAAACGTCTCACTCGCCTCTTCCTCCCTTTTACCAAAGGGGCTACCTTCTCTCCGTTCCTCTTGTGGTTGTCCACGAGATATCATCTGTTCCAGCCTTCCTGTAAGCTGCTGTTTTTCTTCACTTAACCGCTTATATAGTTCACTGTAGTCAACCATTTCATCCACCTCTCCTTTATTTATACTATATACCAAAAACCATTTTAACCTACGCTTAGTTTCAAAGCAAGCTTACCAGGCATTATGCGGAGCCACCGGAGGCTGCCTATTGCTTGTCACTGCCTGAGAGGCAAAACAACTCTTAGCAACTTTTTCAGCTTAGAGTATCTTGCCTGGTTCAGCTCCGCCTTAACGTGGGAGACTGCACTCTCTAAACCTCACGGAATTCGCCCTCCACCGTGCCTTCTTCCCCGCCAGGCTTCTGCTCCCCTGGTCCTGGCTCTCCACCAGGCGGTGCCTGTTCACCTTGCTGTTGGTAAACCGAGGCTCCAACCTTCTGCATAGCCTGTGATAGCTCCTGCACTGCATTACGAATGGAGTCAACATCCTTACCTTGAAGTGCTGAACGCACAGTGGCTACTTTGGCTTCAATTTCCTGCTTCACCTCGGCAGGTATTTTATCTCCATAATCCCTGAGAGTTTTTTCAGCGGTGTACGCCATACTATCAGCAGAATTGCGTGTCTCCACCTCATCTTTTCGTTTAGCATCCTCAGCGGCAAAACCCTCAGCCTCCCGCTTCATCTTCTCCACCTCTCCTGTACTAAGACCGCTGGAGGCTGTGATGGTAATTTTTTGCTCCTTCCCTGTGCCTTTATCACGAGCACTGACATTGAGAATGCCATTGGCATCGATATCGAAGGTTACATCGATTTGAGGTAACCCCCGCGGAGCGGGTAAAATGCCATCGAGCATAAATCTCCCCAATGTTCGGTTATCTGCCGCCATAGGGCGCTCCCCCTGAAGCACATGAATCTCCACACTCGGTTGGTTGTCACTGGCAGTGCTAAAAATCTGGCTCTTAGCGGTAGGTATGGTGGTATTGCGGGGGATAAGGGATGTAGCTACTCCACCCAAGGTCTCTATGCCAAGAGTAAGAGGGGTAACATCAAGAAGGAGAATCTCCCCTACCTCACCCTTAAGCACCCCCGCCTGAATAGCGGCCCCCAGGGCTACTGCTTCATCGGGGTTAACTCCCTTTACAGGCTCCCTGCCAAAGAACTGCCTTAAAGTCCCCTGAACCTTGGGCATCCTTGTCTGCCCACCGACCAGTATTACATCGTTAATCTGAGCTGCCGTAAGACCAGCATCAGTCAAAGCTTGACGGCAGGGACCAAGGCTCTTCTCTATCAGGTCATCTGAAAGCTGCTCCAGCTTAGCCCGGGAGAGCATCATACTGAGATGCTTGGGCCCGCTGGCATCAGCAGTGATAAAAGGAAGGCTTATCTCTGTCTGAGCCACTGTAGATAGCTCCTTCTTTGCCTTTTCGGCGGCATCCCTTAATCTCTGCAATGCCATCTTGTCCTGCTTTAAATCAATGCCCTGCTCTTTCTTAAACTCACCGCACACCCAGTCCATAATCCTCTGGTCAATATCATCCCCGCCAAGGTGGGTATCACCATTGGTTGACTTAACCTGGAATGTACCCTCTCCTAAATCAAGGATGGAAATGTCAAAGGTACCACCACCAAGGTCGTAAACTGCTATAGTCTCTTCCTTTTTCTTGTCCATCCCATAGGCTAACGACGATGCCGTGGGCTCGTTGATAATGCGCAGGACATTGAGTCCAGCTATAGCGCCGGCATCTTTAGTTGCCTGCCGCTGACTATCATTGAAATAGGCTGGCACAGTAATTACAGCATCGGTCACCTTTTCGCCTAGATAAGCCTCAGCATCGGTCTTCAATTTCTGCAATATCATCGCTGAGAGCTCCTGAGGACTATACTCTTTGTCTCCCATCACTACTCGGCAATCGCCGTTGGTAGCCTCGGTAATTTTATAGGGCAGTCGATTCATATCATCCTGAACTGCATCAGCCTTAAACTTACGCCCGATAAGGCGCTTTATGCTGAAAATGGTGTTTTCAGGGTTGACCACTGCCTGACGCTTGGCTAGCTCTCCTACCAGGCGCTCTCCCGTTTTGCTTATAGCTACTACCGACGGTACCAGGTTCCCCCCTTCAGCACTGGGTATAACTTTGGGGTCACCCCCCTCCATCACCGCTACTGCGCTAAGTGTAGTACCTAGGTCAATTCCCACCGCTTTGGCCATATCTATTCCTCCTTCTGAGTTTCTTTAGCTGTTTTTTTCTTTTTCTTGCCTTTACCCACTACCACCATACTGGGGCGGAGCACCCTATCTTTAAATTTATAGCCTTTCCGAACTTCTTCAAGCACTATTCCTTCTGGGCCCTCTTGCCCCATCACCGCTTCATGCAGGTGTGTATCAAATGATTCCCCCTTAGCATCAATTTCAGATAGCCCTTGTGCTCCCAATATTCCCTTAAACTTATTATGGATTAGTTTGATACCTTCCACCCAGCTAACTCCCTCAAGCTCTGATGGCAGCGAATTGAATGCTCTTTCCTGGTCATCCAGAATAGCCAGTAAATTCAAAACAAGTGCACTATTAGCAAATTCAATCGTTTCTATCTTCTCTTGCTCGGCACGTTTCTTGTAGTTAGCAAAGTCAGCTTGAGCTCTCTGCCAATTGGCCAGATATTTCTCTGCTAACCCCTCCTCGCCATTCAAGGTTTGCTCAAGCGCTGCTATATCTTCAGCCTGCCTGCCCTCCACCTCTACCGCTCTATCGTTGGACAGCTTCTGTTTTTCGGACAATATCCATCCTCCTTCAGACATACCCGGCCACTGAATCGCTCAGCAGTGATGAAAGGTAGTTAATAGAAGAGATTGCCCTGGCATAATCCATCCTCTTCGGTCCAATCACCCCAACAATACCACCCGCCTTATCAGGAACTCCATACTCCCCCATTATCAGGCTTAAATCCTGTAATGCCTCATCTGGGTTTTCTTCACCAATAATCACCTTTACCCTTCCACTGGAAAGCCTGGATTGAAACAGAGCTTCCATCCACTCCCCTCGCTCCAATAGCTCCAGCAGGTTAATCGCTTTAGGATTACTGGCGAATTCCGGCTGACTCAACATCAGATGCAACCCTTCAAGGTAAGGTCTACCATATCTCAGTTTATCCTCCACAGTTATCATACTCACCATGCATTCCGTTATCTGCCTCTCTTCAGGTGAGGCTTCTGTTTCCACCGCTGAGATTCTACTGCCATCCATCCCAGCGTAAGAAACATTGAGCTTATTCGCTATCATCGTTAACTCATCCTGGGTGACCCTTTTATTGAAAAAGAGTATTTTCTGCCTGACTCTTGCCTCGTACAACACCAAAACCAGCAAGGCTACAAAATCCTGCAGGGCCACCAGGTCCAAGTGCTTGAAGCGACATCGAGGTGCTTTGACTGGAGTTATCACCGCTACATTGTGAACGAAGTGTGACAAAAGCACTGCTGCCAATTTCAGCCATTGTTCAAACTCCTCCTTTGCCCCTCGGAATAATTCATAAATCCGATATTGCTCATCAAGGGGAAGTTCAATGTCTTCACTTATCATTTTTACATAACAGCGGTACGCTTTGTCTGTAGGTATGGCACCAGCCGATGGATGAGTGCGTATAATATATCCCGTTTCCTCTAAATATGCTACATCATTCCTCACAGTGGCCGGGCTTACATTTAAACCATAGTTATAAGCAATAGCTTTTGAAGCTACCGGTGCTGCACCAGCAATATACTCATTAACCACTATTCTCAGAATAGCTTCTCTTCTTTTGGTCAACATTTTTAGCACTCTGCCTGTCAGACTGCTAATCTATCATTTTAAGTGTGGTTTGTCAATGTCATAGCTCTGCACTGTTAATGCTCTACTATTTTGTCTCTTCCCGAGTGCGCCAGTAAAATGTTCTTAGCCAGATAACAACGGAGACCTCGTTGAAATTGTTTAGCCCTTCTTCAAAATGATATACTTGTTACACAAATAGGTGCCTACATCAAAGCAAGGGAGGCGTATAAGTAGTGGCAAAAACGAAATTCATTGCCTGGTTTAGTGATATCAGAAAAAATGACATTGCATTAGCCGGAGGGAAGGGAGCAAATCTGGGAGAAATGACTCACGCCAACATCCCTGTGCCACCTGGATTTATTGTTACTTCTGATGCCTATTTCACCTTCCTGAAAGAGGCCAATATTGAGGGGGATGTGCGTAAACTCCTTGAGTCTCTAGATGTAGAAGATAGCAAGGAGCTTAAAGAAACCAGCGATGAAATAAAAGAGAAAATCTCCAGTGCCCCCATTCCTGAAGCAATC
>DAOVDO010000020.1 GCA_030669525.1 Dehalococcoidia bacterium
TCCCCGTGCCCTGCAATCAGCCATCAGCGCCGCCAAGAGCAGACTGGTCACTCCACAGGACTATGCCCAGATGATCAGCAGTTACTTCGAAGAGATAGTGCAACGGGTATACCAGCGATACCAACAGTTGCTGGGTCAAAACGAGGCAGTAGATTTCGATGACCTGCTGATGAAAACGGTACAGTTATTCGATAGCCAACCCGAGATTCTAAGCAGATACCAATCACACTATGTTCATATACTGGTCGATGAATTCCAGGACACCAATGTTGCCCAGTATGCGCTGATAAAACAGTTAGCCGGAAAATACCGCAACATCTGCGTCGTCGGCGACCCCGACCAGTCCATCTATTCCTGGCGATCCGCTGATTTACGCAATATTCTGAGTTTTGAGAAGGATTATCCTGATGCTAGATTGGTTCTCCTGCAACAAAACTATCGCTCCACCAAGACCATCCTGGAAGTGGCTTCTGATGTTATCTCGGCAAACATGCAGCGCAAGCCAAAGGACCTGTGGACAGAAAATGAAGCTGGCTCCCCTGCAACTATTATAGAAAGCTATAACGAGGAAGAGGAAGCTCAATACGTGGTCAGAGAGATAGAGAAGCTGGTCAGCCAGGAGCAAATATCACTCAAAGACTGCGCCGTTATGTACCGTGTCAATGCTCAATCACGCGCCCTGGAGGAAGCCTTCATGCGCTATGGTGTGCCTTATAAGCTTATCGGTGGTACCCGCTTTTACCAGAGACGAGAAGTCAAAGATATCATCGCTTATCTCAGGGTTATCCATAACCCTCACGATAATGTCAGCCTGGCTCGAATAATAAATATTCCTGGTAGGGGCATCGGACAACGCACCATGAGCCAGCTCCAAGCCCGGGCTAGAAGTGATAACGCTTCTCTATACAATACCCTGGAGCAGGTGCTGGAGGAGAAAACCTTCACTCCACGCATAATCCAGGCTCTAACAGGGTTTGTCAATCTTATCAATGGGCTTACTGTTACCAGCCGCGAGTTAAACCTTGCTGAGCTAGTGGATGAGATACTGGAGCGCACAGGATACAGGGAATATCTACTGGAGAAAGAGAACGGGGAGGAACGCCGGGATAACATAACTGAGCTCAGAAATGCTGCCAGAGAATACAGCGAGCTTAATCCTGAAGAGGCTTTAACCATTTTCCTGGAGAAGGTCAGTTTAGTGGCAGACATAGATAATCTGGATGAAAAAGATGATGCCGCAACTCTAATCACACTACACCAGGCTAAAGGCCTGGAGTTCCCGGTGGTCTTTATCGCCGGCATGGAGGAAGGTGTTTTACCCCACAGGAAGTCCTTTAATGACCCATCCGAGATAGAGGAGGAGCGTCGTCTTTGCTACGTTGGGATAACCAGGGCAGGGAAACGGCTGTACCTGCTCCGCAGTTTCCGCCGTAACCTGTTCGGCAGTGGCTCAGCTAACCCGGCATCTCGCTTTATCCAGGATATTTCTCCACATCTGGTAACCACCAAAGGACTATGGGAGAAAGAGAATATTGTCTCCCTGGCTGGACACACTCCATCCCCAACCCATTCCAACGACATATCGGACCTGAAAGTAGGCGACCATGTTTTCCACAGCAAATTTGGCAACGGCATAGTTATGAATTGCCTGCCCGCCAAAGGGGATCAAATAGTAACCGTAGCCTTTGAGGAATCAGGAGCCAAGAAACTCCTGCTCAGCCTGGCGCATCTGGAGAAAATCGATAAAACTGACGATTTCCCCTCATAAACTATTGACAAAATACACGAAAACGTGTAAGCTATCTATATATGCCCATTAAAGTTTTAGCCCCGGATGTAATCTCCAAAATCGCCGCAGGCGAGGTAATTGAGAGGCCAGCCTCGGTGGTAAAGGAGCTGGTGGAGAACTCGCTGGATGCTGGAGCTACCCAGGTTGCTGTAGAGATTCAAGGCGGCGGAGTAAGGGCAATCAAGGTAACCGACAATGGAGCGGGTATCCCGGCCTCGGAGTTAGAGCTAGCCTTCCACCGGTATGCCACCAGCAAGCTTAACGACTCAGCCGACTTATTAAACATCTCCAGCCTTGGTTTTAGAGGCGAAGCCCTGCCCAGCATCGCCACTGTGGCTGAAGTGGAAATTTCCACCCAGACCCCCTCAGATGCTATTGGCAGCTATATGTACCTGAGAAAAGGTGACATAGTTCGCCAGGAGAGCCATGCCAGGCCTCCAGGTACCACCATAACTGTACACCGACTGTTTCGCTATTTTCCTGCCCGCCTCAAGTTCCTCAAATCAGTAAATACCGAGAACTACCACATAGCTCACATATTAAGCCAGTACGCTTTAGCATTCCCCGAGGTCAAATTTACCCTGCTTCTTGATAAACACCTCAGTTTACAAACTACAGGAAATGCTAACCTGCGTGATGTGATAAGCCAGATATATGGTTTGGAAACAGCCCGTGGAATGCTGGAGGTAAAATGGAAGGAGGTTTTTGGCGAAATTAATGGCCTGGTAAGCCCACCTTCTTTATCCCGCTCCAACCGCAGTCATCTCAGCTTCTTTATCAATCGGCGATGGATATACAGCCCTCTGTTAATACGGGCAACCGAACAAGCCTACCACGGCTTGCTCATGGACGGGAAACACCCTATAGCTATAATCAATATATCGCTGCCACCGGGTGAAATCGATGTCAACGTTCACCCCACCAAGGCTCAAATAAAGTTCCACCATGAACAGGCTATTTTTGCCACCGTGCAGGAATCAGTTAAAAAAGCACTGACCACAGCGCCTATAGCTATATCAAGGGGCATTCCCCACCTACCCACTTCACAGCAAGAGGTAGGCTCACTGCACTTTCAAAGGCAAATGATAAAGGAAAAGGAACCAGCCTTCGTTGCCACCCTGAATCCTCCCAACCTGCCCATCTTGCGTGTAATGGGACAGCTATCCAACACCTATATTATCGCTGAAGGCCCAGAAGGACTTTACCTCATTGACCAGCACGCGGCACATGAACGCATACTCTACGATAGAATTCTGGCTCAGTGGTTAAAGCAGGAAGTTAAGGTTCAAGGACTACTTCAGCCGATAACTATAGAACTCAGCCCCGGTGAAGAGCAGACCCTGGAAGCCAATAAAGAAATCTTGACTCAGTTTGGTTTTACCATTGAGCCCTTCGGCGATAGAAGTTATTTAATACGTGCCGTGCCAGCATCAATAGCACAGGCAAACGTAGTTGAGGCAGTGGGCATGCTGCTCGATAACCTCGCCAGTAAGGATAATTCCGCTCCGTGGGAAGAAAAGATAACGCAATCTCTTGCCTGTCATGGTGCCATCAGAGGAGGGCAGCAGCTAAGCAATGAGGAAATGAGAGAGTTAATATTGCAGTTGGAGCAGACTGCCCAGCCTCGCACCTGTCCTCACGGCAGGCCAACCATGATTCACCTTAGCTCATATCAACTGGAAAAAGAGTTTGGCAGAGTAAAATAGCCCCCTAGCGTGGGGCGCCATAGCCTTCCAGCAATACAATACCTCCCACTTCAGTTTTATGCCCTAAATTTTCGCCGGCTACTTTTAAAGCGACAGGAAACCCGATTTTCATGGCTTCACTCGCTGCCGAATTTACATCGCAGACAATTACTTCACGAGTTACCGGAATGCCAAACCCCGAGAGAAACCGCTTTGAGTCATATTCACTCAGAGCCGCCTGCCCCCTCGCCAGAGCTTCCGTGACTATATCCATACCTGGTTTCTCCTCATTTTTAAAGCCTTACAAAATACCGGCTTAAAACATCTGGTATGCCACTATCGTATAAGTAAGCTTATCACAGTATAGTCAACCTTATCATGCAACCCCCTTGACAACTTGCGGATTAACTATTATATTAAAATTAGATATAGGGTATTAATGATAAATAAAGGATGTTATTGACAAATATAGGACAATTATCGTATGCTACATAATTATAGACAGAATTATCGACAGATTGGAAAAGCAATCTGGCTAAGAGTAGTACAAAATAAAAGGAGGACAGGGAAATGGCTAAAGCAGATACACTTACAAGCGAGTTGATTAATTACTTTAAAGGGAAAAGGGGGGCTATCACAAAACGGTGGGTTGAGGCTATGCAAGCCAAGGGTCTGCTTGAAGGGCTGAGTGCTGATGAAGTAGAGGCAGAATCGTCTAGAATCTTTGACATGTGTGTGGGATGTTTTGAGAGTGGGGAGTTTGACGGTGCTCAGACCTATGCCAAGGCTATGGCTGAACAGGGTGTTCTGGCCGGGATGACTAGCGAGCAAATAACGATGGGCATTCTTGCCCTGAGGGATCTCTCTGGAAGGGCTATATTTGAGAATTATGGGAAGGACCCGGAAAAGTGGGTCAAAGTGCTAGACTTTTATGAACTGGCAGCTAACACCATTCTCGGTATCGTATCCGAGGCTTTCCTGAAGGAGAGGGAGCGGGTTATCAGGCAGCAGCAAGAGGCGATGATGGAGCTTTCCACGCCAGTGTCAAAGGTCTGGGATAAGGTATTAGTTGTCCCGCTGATAGGTACTCTTGATAGTCCCAGGACACAACTACTGATGGAAACTCTCTTGCAGAGGATAGTAGATACCCAATCCCGGGTGGCCATCCTGGATATTTCAGGCATACCGGGTATAGATACCCTGGTAGCCAACCACCTGGTCAGGACAGTAGCCGCCACTAGGCTCCTGGGGGCAGAGTGCATTGTTACCGGGGTCAGCTCCACAGTAGCCCAGACGCTGGTTCACCTTGGTGTTGACCTGTCACGCATCATTACCCGCCCATCAATGTCTGATGGAATAGCTATGGCTTTTGAGATTTTAAATTTGAAGGTAGTGTCAAAATAATTTAAACCGGCCTGGCACAAGGGAGTAAACATGGCAGAAATAACTATGATGAAAATTGGCTCCACCCTTATCGTTCCCATCCAGGTAGAGCTACACGACCGAGCCGCGGTTCATGTGCAGGAAGATATTATACAAAACATAGAGCAGACAGGAGTCAGGGGACTGCTGATTGATGTGTCAAAGCTCGCTGTAGTGGATAGCTTCCTGGGGCGACTCCTTGGTGATACCGCGGCTATGGCCAGTGTAATGGGTTGCCAGACTGTAGTAGTTGGTCTCCAGCCAGAAGTAGCCATAACCCTGATGGAACTGGGGATGCACCTTGAAGGTGTTTATACTGCCCTGAATGCTGAGACAGGACTGGAACTCTTAAAGCAAGTCAGTGGTGATAAACCTGGTGGGATTGAGCCGAGGCTTAGCGCTGGCGAGGAAGTAATTTAACCAAATGGAAGCTAAATCAATAACATCCATTGAAATTGCCTCGTCGGAAGGGATAATAGCCGCCAGGCAGAAGGTCAGGGAGATAGCTAGCAGCATGGGTCTTAGCGTTGTTGACCAGACACGCATCGCTACTGCCGTCTCGGAACTGGCCAGAAACATTTACCAGTTCGCCGGCAAGGGTATGGTTACCTTCTTTAGCCTGGAGGGAGACCGCAAGGGGATACAGATTGTGTGTGAAGATGATGGCCCGGGCATAGCTGATATTGAGCTGGCGATGACCGATGGTTATAGCACAGGTAAATCACTGGGGTTAGGGCTACCTGGGGCCAGGAGATTAATGGACGAGTTTCAGATTGAATCTGAACCTGGTAAAGGAACCAGGGTTATTATTACCAAGTGGCTGTAGGTGTCAATATGGCTACGGTATCTGAAACTATCATATCAATTGGTAGCGATGCCGATGTTGTCCTCGCCAGAACGAAAGGGGAGAAACTGGCTCGGAGCACTGGTATGGAGAAGGCTCAGGTGGCAGATGTGGCTATAGCCATATCTGAGTTAGCCTCAAATCTGGCAAAACACAGGGTGACCGAGGGTAAGATTATTATACGCGAGATAAGGGCTGAGGAAAAGAAGGGCATAGAGGTAATAAGCTCTGACCTGGGTCCGGGCATTGCTGATATTGACCAAGCTATGAGTGATGGCTACTCTACCGCCGCTTCCCTGGGTATCGGGTTGCCGGCGGTAAACAGGCTGATGGATGAATTCCAAATCAGGTCTAATATAGGCAAGGGAACCTTAGTTACCACCCGTAAATGGGTAAAACCTGAATTGCCTTCTGTGCCAGTGTCAGACCTTGAGCTCAGCGTGTTTTCGCGACCGTTTCCGGGACAGAAGTATAACGGGGACGCCTATTTTGTCAAAAGGTATGAAGATAAAGTCATCTTCGGCGTTATAGATGGCTTAGGTCATGGAAAGGATGCCCAGGAGGCATCGCAGGTTGCTGTCGACTGCCTGGAGAATTTCTACCGGAGACCTTTCGCTGAGATATTCCAGTTGTGCCACCAGCGGCTTAAGAGAACTCGTGGTGCTGCCATGAGCCTGTGCCGCATTAACCTCAAGGATAGAGTAATGACCCATGCCGGTATAGGTAATGTAAACACGCGGGTTTACTCGTCAGAAAAAGCCCCGGCTCCGTTCTGCATCAACGGCACCCTTGGAGTAGCTATGCGGACGGTAAAGGTTGATGATTACCCTCTCCCTGAAAACAGCACAATTATTATGTTTTCCGATGGCATATCGGGACGCTTCACACCAGATAACCCTTCAGGTTTCCTGGGTCTAAAGCCACAGAGGCTGGCCAGGCAAATATTGGATAATCACGCCAGGGATAATGATGACGCTACTATTATTGTGGGTAGGTCAAGCTCATGACCGATGACAAGCTCATCCAGCAATACAAGAAGCTAGTCTCCACCTACATTGAAAAGGGAGATGAGCGCTCTCTATATGAGGTCTCGGGGTTTGCCCGGGCTTGCCTGGCTCAGAACCTGGGCCCCGAGATTCTGGCGGAGATGCATTCTTCTGCTCTCTCTGACCTCGTGGAGGGAAGAGACACCGGGGTTCGGGAGCTGGTGGCAAGGGCTAACCAGGTGCTGCTGGAGGCGATGATGACCTATGGCCTGGTTTACCAGGAGCTTCTGGAACGGAAAAGCGGTGAGTATAAGGCACTGGAAGCCTATACCAACAAGATAGAACAGCAGGCAGAACAACTTAATACACTGTATAACGAACTGGAAATATCAAATCAAGGGACAATTGCCCTTTATAAGGAACTGGATGAAAAGAACCGAGAGCTGCAGGAGCTGGACCGTCTCAAGTCACAATTCCTGGCCAATATGAGCCATGAGCTGAGGACGCCGCTCAATTCCATTATTGGTTTTACCGGCATAATACTCCAGGGCCTTACCGGCGACATAACCGATGAACAGAGAAAGCAATTAGAGATGGTCTATGATAGTGGCAAGCACCTGCTAAGTCTAATCAACGATGTGCTAGATTTGTCCAAGATTGCCGCCGGTAGAATGGAGGCGATGCCAGAGACCTTCCGCCTTGCCGAAGTTATCGAATCAGCAATTGCCATGATAACGCCGCTGGCCACTAGTAAGAACCTCAAACTACTTACCCCCAATGTGCCGCCACCTGACTTTGAGATATACAGCGACAGGAATAAGGTAAAGCAAATTCTAATCAACCTGCTTAACAATGCGGTTAAGTTCGCTGAGACAGGTCAAATTGAAATCAATACCAGCTTTCCGCCTGAGGGCGATGAGATAGAGATTAGCGTCTCCGATACTGGCATTGGGATAAAGGAGGAGGCATTAAACTTTATCTTTGATGAATTCCGCCAGGCAGAAGGGACAGTGGTCAGAGATAGGGGTGGAGTGGGACTGGGGCTCAGCATCAGTAAGAAGCTGGTAGAGCTCCTGAAGGGTAAAATCCGGGTAGAAAGTGAATATGGCGTTGGCTCCAGGTTCACCTTTAGTCTGCCGCTTCAACTACCACCAGCCAAGCCAGTGATAACAGCTATTCCGAAAGCAACCGAGGTGACCAATCCGCTGGTAATTACTGTTGAGGATGATCCAAAGACGCAGGAGATGCTCCGCATCTACCTGGAAAAGAACGGTTACCGTGTAATACAGGCCTACACGGGAACAGAAGCTATTAATCTGGCCAGGGAGCATAAGCCCTCTGCTATCACACTGGATATTATCATGCCCAGCCGGGATGGTTGGGATATTCTGAAGGAACTCAAATCAACGCCGGAAACAGCCAGCATCCCGGTCATTATTGTCTCGGTTGTGGACAACAGGGAGCTAGGGCTGTCCATGGGGGCAATAGCCTACCTGATGAAACCTATTGACCCCGATGAGCTTATTAGAGTCCTTCGTGATATTGAGAGAGAAAATGGCGTCAGAATTAACAAGGTACTGGTTGTTGATGATAATCCCGCCGACGTGGAATTCATCGCTGCAATATTAGAAGACCCCAAGATTAATGGCAGAGCTGTCCACAGAGCCTATGGAGGTGTTGAGGGAGTAAAGTCAGCTAAAAAACACCTGCCTGACCTTATCATCCTGGACCTGATGATGCCAGATATGGACGGGTTCGAAGTAATCAGCAGGCTCCGGCGAAGCAAGACGACAAGAGACATTCCTATTCTGATTGTTACTGGCAAGGAGTTATCTAAAGAGGAGCAAGAGTTCCTGAGACAAAATGCCCAGCAGATTATGATTAAAGGTAAGTTTAGCCAAGAGGAGTTAATGCAAAGTATTAAAGAAATACTGGAACAGGTTAGCAAAGGATAACCCTATTATTTATCTGCTTGACTGTTGGTGCCCAGGGTGCCTGAGGCAAATACTATGGATAACAAGATATTGGTCATTGAGGACAACGAACAAAACCGGTATCTGGTTAGCTTTATCCTGAAGGAGAATGGATACCAGGTGATAGCTGCCCTGGACGGTTTAGAGGGTATAAATAAGGCTAAGGAGGAGAAACCAGACCTGATTCTGGTGGATATAAGGTTGCCGGTTATGGATGGCTATGAGGTAACCAGGCAGCTAAAAGCGCTTCCTGAATTTAAAAATATACCGATTATTGCCCTTACTGCTTATGCTATGAAGGGGGACCAAGAGAAAATTATGGAGGCGGGTTGTGATGGTTATATCCCTAAACCGATAATACCGGAGGAATTTATCCAACTGGTCGAGAATTATTTGAAACGGGGTGGTAACTATGAAAGTATTAGTAGTCGAAGATAACGAGGACAGCCGGTATCTGCTGGAGAAGATTCTTAAGGGTTATGGCTATGAAGTAACCGCTGTGGCTAACGGGGCTGAGGCATTGAAGCAAGCCCTGGTGCAGCCCCCGGATTTAGTTGTCTCCGATATCCTGATGCCCAGGATGGACGGCTACCAGCTATGCCACGAATGGAGGCGAAATGAACAGCTCAAAAATATACCTTTCATCTTTTACACGGCTACTTACACTTCAGATGAGGATGAGAGGTTTGCCCTGAGCCTGGGGGCTAACACCTTCATACGGAAGCCTGCCGAACCTGATGCCCTTGTCCAGATACTAGAAGAGGTATTGGAAAAAGCCAGGGCTGGCCGCTTAGCTCCCATAGAAGTTGCCCCTCTTGAGCAACCCCTCTTCCTCACTGAATACAACAAGCGAATCACAGCCAAGCTGGGTCAGAAGGTGGCTGATTTGGAGCAGGCCAGGGAAAAGTTAAGGTATGCAAATTCTGTTCTCGAAGCTATGAGAGGCGTCAATCAATTGATAGTGCGGGAAAAAGATAGAGTTAAAATGTTACAGGGTGCCTGTGAAATACTCATTAAGGTTAGGGAGTATAAGTTTGCCTGGGTTGGTCTTATTGAGGAAAGGAGCAAAAAGGTTTTACCAGTGGCAAAGGCGGGTGTTGACAAGGATTACCTTAATTCGCTGAGGATTACCTGGGATGATAGTGAAACGGGAAAAGAACCGATAGGAACGGCGATAAAAACACGGCAACCGTCCATATTGAACAACATCCCCGGGGAGCCAGGATACCAACCATGGCGAGAAGAGGCATTGGAACTGGGCTATAATTCTCTGGCAGCGATTCCCCTGGTTTGTGATGAGAAGGTCTATGGAGCGCTCAATATTTACAGCAGTTTGAAAGACGGTTTTGGTGATGAAGAAGTCCAGTTACTGGTCGCTATAGGCGGTGACATCGCTTTTGTTCTGAAAGCCATTGACACTGAAGAGGAGCACAAGAGGGCGGAAGAGGAACTGGATTTAAGAGCTCAGCTTCTGGATAATGTTCAGGATGCAGTAAATTTATCTGATATTGATGGAAATATTATTTACGTGAATGAGACGGCTTGCACATCTCTCGGTTATAGCAGGGAGGAGCTACTGAAGATGAATCTTGGTGAGCTGGATACCGCGGGATATGCTCATGCTCTGGAATGGCGGAACCAGGAGTTGGCGAAGAAGAAGCACACCATATTCGAAACGGCTAACTTACGCAAGGACAGGTCAGCGATTCCTGTAGAAGTACATGCTCGACTTATTGAGGTGGGTGGTAAAAAGCTTGTACTAAGCGTTGACCGTGACATCACCGAACGCAAGCAGATGGAGG
>DAOVDO010000094.1 GCA_030669525.1 Dehalococcoidia bacterium
AACAGCGCTGCGTAGCCGACGTCCCATGCCTCACCCTGCTTTCCTGTAGTGCACATGGCATCTCTTGTCTTCATCGCCTTCTCGATGTCTCCACCGTAAGAGTCCATGATGGTGGCTGCCACCAGGGGTGTGTTCATCAGGCCGGGCAATATGGCATTAGCACGTATCCCTTTCAGTGCATACTGGATGGCCATTTCCCTGGTCAGGGCAACGACTCCTGCCTTAGCTACTGCATAGGGGGTGCTGATACAGCTTGGCAGGGTTCTTATAGCATTGAGCGATGAGATGTTTATTATGGAACCGCTTCCCTGTTTTTCCATATAGGGCAACACATATTTAGAAGTCAGGAACATGCTTTTCAGATTCACATTCATCACCCTGTCCCATGTTTCTTCAGTCGTTTCTACTACTCCGCCTGGTATCTCAATGCCAACATTGTTGTGAAGAATATCGATTTTTTTGAAAACCTCGATGCATTCCTCCGCTATGCTTTTGCAGTCATCAGGACTGGTAACATCAGCCTCGAAAGTAAAAGAGTCACCACCTTCTTCGTCAATAATATTTCTGGTCTCCTCGGCTGCTTTAAGATTGCGGTCAACCAGCATGACCCTGGCTCCCTCTCGGGCATAGAGGATAGCCGAGGCTTTACCATTGCCTATTCCAGGACCTATAGAGCCAGCGCCGGTGACAATAGCTATTTTCCCTTTAACACGATCTCCCATTGTTAGCCTCCCTCATCTTGAGTATAGCTTAGTGTGTACGGTCGAATACTAACACCTGTTAGCATGGCTATCAACTGTACGTATCAGTTTACAAGGTTAACGGAAAATCTCCGTTCTTCAGCATAGCATTAAGCGATATATTAATGCTGATGTATCTTTTTTTAACCCTGCTCTGTTAGTATAATGCCGATAGTTAGCAATCAAACACTGAACCTTTTATCTGTCCTCTCAGTCTTTAGTGGGACGCCAGCGGCGTTGTCATTTGAGCAAAGAGCGTATCTCATCCAGAAGGAGCTATGAATATCATTGCCTAAAAAAATTAGCTTGAGACAAGGATTTCGTGAGTGGGGAGGAGGTACTGCTGCCTTCTTTGGTTATACTCATGGTAGTCATGACATGGTTACCGGCCTGCTGGTAGGATTGCTGCCGGTAATTCGTGACTCGATGGGGCTTAATTATTTACAAACAGGATTGCTAATCTCTGCTTTTACCATCACCTCAGGTATATCACAGTTCTTCGGTGGCTGGCTGGCTGACAAATTCACACGACGAAAGATTATTGCCATTGGTATGGGTGGTGTAGGACTCAGCGCTATAGCCATTGGTTTTAGTACGACATACAGCATCATGATCGGCATCTTAGTTGTAATTGGCATATTTTCCGGTGGATATCATCCGTCTGCGACGCCGATGTTTACCAGCTATTTTGAGAAGACAAGGCATGGAAGAGTGATAGCCATACATATGCTGGGTGGCAGTATTGGTTTCAGCGCCAGCCCTGTTCTCGGGGGGCTTATTGCTGGTGCGCTTGGCTGGCGCTACGCTTTTATGATTCTTCCAATACCAGTCCTGGTGGCTACCTTTTTAATACTGTTCAAATTTAAAGAGCGAAAACGACTGGACGTAGATAAGGAGTCAAATATTGAAGTCAAGCCTCTGAATTCGGACATTGTTATTGATAGACCCAAGCAGACTAATAAAATATTACAAATTGGACGTGCCCTTCGTCCCATTGCACCAATCACTATACTGGCAATTCTTTTTCAGTTTGTGGCCGGCGCTGCCATGGCTTTCATCGCCCTATACCTGGTAGACAAGCATGGGATAACTTCTATTCACGCTGCCATGTGGCTGGGTATTGTAAGAGGTGGAGGAATAGTTGGCAGTCTGCTGGGCGGCTGGCTTTCTGATAGATGGGGGAGAAGGGACGCTTTGATACTGGTGCTGATTGTTACCGGACCTGCACTGTTTCTGGCGACCAGGTTGCCATTTGGAGTGGGGCTGATAGCAGTGCTGCTGCTTCTTGGCTTGTTGATGAATATGAGGCAATCAACCATGCAGCCATTACTGGTGGCGTATACCCCTCCAGCCCTGATGGCTACGGTATTTGGCTTCTATTTCGGTCTTAGCATGGAGGGATCCAGCCTGATCCAGCCTGTAGCCGGATACTTTATGGATATTGTTGGTATCAACAGCGTATTCAATTTTATAGCATTTATTGCTCTCGGCCTGTCGTTGTTTGCGTTGTTACTGTGGAAAAGACCACGGCTCATTCGTAAAATCACAAGGTATACGCTCTAGTTAATTTCTTATAGCCCTGTGAAAAGAATGAGAGGTATTCTTAAACTATTGCCTGCGATGTGCCTTTATCGACGCTTTGCTCTGTTGACTGTGGCGTCCCTGTAGACCTTAGCCAGACTTCTACCGTGCAAAGGCATCTTCCTTCGCTTCTTTATCCGACGCTCTTCGCGATTCTCCTGCCTGCTTTCTTTCAAGCTTCACCACTTGACTTCGTACGAATCAAGCACCAGGTCAATGCTTTCCTGAAGAGAGCTAATTGTCTCCTGGGGCACAAGGCCTTCATCAAAGCTCATAAGCATCTGTGTTTTACCAGAAGGGGTTCCCATAATATGAACGCTGCCACACTCTTTCCGTTCAGTTCCTATCTTCAGGCTAAGAGTGACGCGTGATTGTGTTGCCCCGCTGGGTAGCGAGTAAGTCTGCAATTTCTCCTCTCCAGCCAGTATCCCCCGCTGTTGCAAAAGGTCACGTATCTCGTCGAGAAACATCTCAGCATTGATGTCTTTATATGTCTTTTTGAATTGAACTGTCATTTTATCCTCCCAAGAAGTCAAACACAATTATAACACCTCAGATATTGTTATGCCCGCTGGGTTTTCATTTTTCATCCTGCAATATTCCTTAAAAAACACTGCTGGTGCTATAATCCATAATTGATATGAATAAAGAGCTAATGGAGGTCCTTGCCTGCCCGGTTTGCAAGGGAGAGTTACAGCTCAGCATTGAGAAGCAGGAGGGGGAGGAGATTATCGCTGGTTTACTGTACTGTCCTAACTGCCAGCATTCCTATCCCATCGAGGACTCAATTCCCAATCTGTTGCCGCCGGAATAACTGCAATACTGGTCTACCGACTGTAAGATACTCCGGTTAAAGGAGATTCCCATACCTCCACGTGTGTCAGGGTAACTGGCAGGCCTGTGAATTGAGGCAGGAGCTCGTCATACAGGGTGGCGGCGATGTTCTCGCATGAAGGTTCTATAATGTCAAATGGAGCTATTTCATTGAGGAAGGCATGGTCATAGCGAGCCAGGGTCTCTCTCAAAGACCGTTTTAACAGGGCGAAATCGTAAGCCAGTCCGTTCTGCTGAAGCTTTGCCGCCTCCAGGCGTATTACCACCTTGAATCGATGCCCGTGCGTATTCTCGCACTTACCGTGATAATCACGAAGAAGATGAGCGGCATCGAAGTGTTCTTCAATAAATAATTGGTACATCATGGGACCTCCTTATTGAATTTACGTACTCCTTCCTGTCCTGTTACACTATGGGCTAACTCAGCAATACTTCTTCCCAGTTCAGGATGGGCCAGTTTTGGGGTGATCTCTGCCAGTGGGATGAGAACGAAAGCACGTTCAACGAGGCGAGGATGTGGTATAACCAGGTCTCTCATTTTTATGATTGTGTTGTCATAGAGGAGGATGTCGATGTCGATGATACGGGGTGCGTTGCGAAAACTGGTTTTCCTGCCTAGCTTAACTTCTATTTGTTTTATCGACCGAAGTAAATCAACTGGTTTCAGTTTGGTTGAGACCTGGCAAACCATGTTGAGAAAAGATGCCTGCTTCTTATAACCTACTGGCTTGGTTTCATATATGGAAGAAGTTTTAATTAGCCGGCTTGCCTGACCAAGCAGAGATAGTGCCTTTAGCAGGTTTATTTCTCTCTCCCCCATGTTTGACCCAAGGCCAAGGTAAGCGGTAGCCATTTTAGCTTTGCCCCCTGATGATAGCATCGCTTATTTTACAGACACGGACTGTCTCTTTAACGTCATGTACCCGGACCATATCAACGCCGCTGGCGATACCAATGGTTGTGGTAGCTAGTGTGCCCTCCAGGCATTGTTCGGGTGGCAGGTTGAGTATATAGCTTATCATCGACTTGCGCGAACTGGCCAAAAGGATAGGCTTTCGCAATACCTGCAGTTCATCAAGACGACCCATCAGCTCTATGTTTTGCTCTTGTGTCTTGCCAAAGCCGATTCCGGGATCAATGACAATGTTTTCCCGTGGCACTCCAGCCCTGAGGGCTTGCTCTATACTCTGCTTCAGGCAGGAGAGTACAGCGGAGATGATGTCAGGGAAGGTGATTTCGTGTTTAGGGGAGATATCTCGCTGGTTACTCATCAGGATAAGAGGCACTCCTTTTTGAGCCGCAAGCTCTGCCAGGTGTGGCTCATGTTTTAGTCCCCAGATATCGTTTATCATGTTAGCGCCTGCCTCCAGGGCCTGCTGTGCCACCTCCAGTTTATAGGTATCGATGCTTATCGGCAGTGATATCTCCGTCCTCAGCCTCTCCAGCACAGGAATTACCCGGTACAATTCCTCATCAACTGATACTGATACTGACTGCGGACGGGTAGATTCTCCACCAATATCGATGATGTCAGCTCCCTGAGACGCCATCTGTTTTGCCTGGACTACAGCCGCCTCGACATTGTTGCTTATTCCATCGCCAGCGAAAGAATCGGGAGAGACA
>DAOVDO010000011.1 GCA_030669525.1 Dehalococcoidia bacterium
CCATACCCGCTTCCACGCATCCCCAAACCGTACCAGCAATCAAAATAATGATTAGAACATTTCGCTTGTTCATTTTTGTTTCTAAGGAATTACTCACCTTTTCTCACCTCCTGAAAATAGCATGTTATCAATTCGACTTCCCTTTTGTCACATTCCCCTATTTGCTTTCTTTATCCTCTTTTATGACCTTTTCCACTAAATCCGCAATCCCAGAGAGATCATAGGGGTTATAGGTTGGCTTGTCTACAGGAAAAGCAAAATCGGTTATAACCGCAATCAGTTTTCCAGAGGGAGATTCAAGCTCTTCGCTTATCCCTTTGCGAAGTATCTCTATCCTCCTGGTGCTCACATCCTGAATAAAACCTTCAGCCAGCACAAGGTCAAAGTCTGCAAGGTAATACTCCGCTACCTCATCCAAGCTGCCAGCAGTGCTACTTTTGGGGCGAATGAGCCCCAGTCCCGACGGGGATTCAAGCAGGATGCCTTCAGCTCCAGCTTCAGTAAAATTCCATGAGTCCTTTCCTTCAATATCCAGGTCGAATCCATGCGGACAGTACTTAACAGCAGCAACCTTATACCCCCTCTTTTTCATCTCAGGCACAAGCCTGTTAATCAGAAATGTTTTGCCCGCATCAGATTTGCCTGTAATTGCTAAAACAAGAGCCATCTTTCCATCCTTATCTTTTCCATTTCCCCCTGGCAGAGCCCTTAGTTACTTGTCTGTTTAAACTGGGGTGCCAGTCAAACCAGTTCCACCTGGATACTTTATAGCCACACCTTCCCCAAATCTCTCCCTCGCTATCAATGCACCCCCAAGTGCCGCCGTCAACTGTGGATCTTTGGGAACGACCACTTCCTCTCCCAGCAAGTCTTCCAGGGCTTTGACCATTCCTGCGTTCCTGGCAACCCCACCGCTAAAGACTATATCCTTTTTAAACCTGATGCTAGCCGCTTTTCCCATCTGGATAACCCTCTTGACCAGGGAGTAGTGCATTCCAGCAACTATATTTTCTATCGGCTCACTGCGGCTTAAATAAGTAATTATCTCAGTCTCAGCGAACACAGTACATTGAGTGGATAAAGAAACTGGATTTTTGCTCTTTAAGGACAACTCGCCAAGCTGCTCGACGTCAACCTCCAGAATGCCCTTAGCCAGTTTATCTAGATACCGCCCAGTTCCAGCGGCACATTTGTCATTCATCTGGAATTTCTTAACGCCCTTTTCGTCAAGTTCTATCACCTTGCTATCTTGCCCCCCGATGTCTATTATTGTCCGGCAGGCGGGGATAAGCTCCTTTGTGCCTCTAGCATGGCAAATTATCTCAGGCTCTACTCCATGTTGAAAGTCAATTGTCCTCCGCCCATAGCCAGTGGCAACGATGTAAGCTATCTCCCCCTCGGGAAGCCCTTTATGGTCTAATGCCATCTGAAATGCCTTCTTCCCACTTTCAGCCAGGTTATAGCTGTTTCTCAGGAGGGAGTATGCTTCTACACCTCCATCATCGCCCAATATTACTACTTTCGACGTGGTTGACCCGATGTCAATGCCTGCATAATAAGCCATTTTTTTGAACCTCAATTAACTGACCCATATTGAAAAGGAGAGTTTCAGGTATTAGTAGCCAGGCGTGCCTTCACAATTTCACATATAGTCTCAATCCTGGTTCTCATCGATTCCTCGCTGTAGTCTCTGTCCTCCCATTCGTCACCTTCAATATAGAAGCATGGCTTACCCGTCCTCTTTTCTACATATGCCCGGCACAGCTTTTGGTCGCTTCCCAACCACCGGTCAAAGTCCTCAAATCCCCATATCATGAAATCTACATTATAGTTAGCCATTTTCTCGATGGTTAAATCAGCTTTGGTGCCCCAGTTGGTCATCATAGCTTCCTTCAGGAAGGCTTCGGCATTAGCTTCAAACGGGTCATCAAATTTCAGCGGTTCGAGATCCGCCTTTGACGGTAACAGAGCGTCACAGAAGGCAATTACTACCCCATTTTCCTCAAACATCCTCATTATAAATGGGTTGCAGTAGGGCATGAACCACATCATTCCCGATGGGGACCCCTTGGGCAAAACCCCCTCACCCTTGGCTACTTTTGCTTTGGCATCCTTGATTACAGCATCTAATGCATCGCTATAATATTTATAGCCGGTATTAAACGCTGCCCACAGGCCGTGAGACAGCATTAAGGGGATTTCTCCGCTGAATGGAGCCGGGTCTGCCGCCATGAACTGTGAGAGCTCAGCATATTTTGTTAAATATGCCATTCTTTCCTCCAGCGCTTTCATAATAGCCTTCTCGTCAACTTTTATGCCCAGCACCTGACAAACCTGTTCGTATCCCTCTCTCATAACGTTCGCCAGATACCTCACCATCTCTTCGTTCTGATACTCTTTTTCATGTGCCCGCCCGTGATGGGACCATCTGGAGTAGATAATGGGATACTCTTTATTCCAGTACTCATTGATAAACTCATCGCTTTTTGGCGCCTGGTCGCAAATGAAGCCCCAAATCCAGCTAACATCCGGGAGTGGCACTATCCCCTGTCTAAGCAAAGTGTATCTGGCCTTGTTTAAAGCACAGTGACGGCAACCGTACCGCACTCCACGCTCTTCAGCATAATCCAGAAAGGGAGCGATTTTGTGGAACAAGGGTTGTATAAAACTTACGAAGTTGGCATCTATAAAATAGACGTTTATCTTCGGGTCAGTAAACTTCAACGCCCGGTAGAAGGTGGTATGTGCCGGGAGAACCCCGTAGACCATTTTTTCGCCTCTTGCCTTGCGCTCATTCGCCAGCATCATATCAACCGCTTCTGCGGTCATGACACCTATTACCTTCCTTGTCCCTTCCAGCTCTATATCAAAGTTTCTGGGAATCCACTCGGTTACCACATACTTCAGGTCGTCTTCTGTTAATTTAAGGTTGTTGGCAGCCCTTCTCCACTTTTCCAGCATGTCGTCAAGTTCTCTATCCCAGGGAGGGTCACCAAAGCCAGCGCACTTTACCAGATATTCCTTATGCCAGTCCTTTTTCTCCATCTTAAAGTTGCCTCCCGCATATTCTTATGAAGCTTTCTACCCTCGTTCTCAGTGTTTCTGTAGCTTCTCTGGAGAAGTCATATGACGATTCTATCATCTCAAATGGAATTCCCTTCTCATCAGCTCTCTTAGAAAATATCGGGTACTCATAGTCGTATATCACATCAAAACTTAGCAAGTAATACAGCAGGCCGCTTACCTGGTATTCATCTATTAGACGTTCAACCTGCTGCCACCTTTTACCCCATGATGGGGTGAACAAGCACGAAGGAACCATATCTCTATAGTATAACTGAGCTATATTTTCTATTGGGTTTCCGTCAACTTTTGCTTCTCCGGGCTGTACTACCGCATCGTCTAATAACTCAGTAACTACCACACCCTCCGACTCCTCAATTATCCTGAGCGGTGTGTAGTCACCGAAGGCAAACCCACGCCCGGCCACCATTATTCTCGGTGCCTCTTCAGGAAACCTGCCTTTTTCTTGCTTTAAAGTCTCATAAATCTTGTCCAGGCTCTTGATGGCAGTATCCGGGTTATTCCTGAGGGCATAGTGGTTCAGCTTGATGAACTCCTCCCCCCCTATAACCGGGGGGTGCTTTTTCCTGAGGGCTCCTATTTGACTCAAGAGCTGCCTTATTCGGTTATACTTGTTGATAGACTGCGCCAGTTTGTCATTCGCAACCACTTCTCCGGTAAGCTTTTCCAGCTCTTCCTTCAACTTGCTTAGCTGCCGCTGGTAATAGTTAACAGCGATTTCCTTCTCCCAATCCTGGGGAACTCCGAGCTTCCATACCGGTAGCTCCAGGAATTCGAAAACATCTCCCACCCTCACACCATCAGCCTCCTTACAGTCTATGATAATAAGGTCGGCTATGGGAGTAATCGGATTTAATCCCAGCACGTGCTGGCCAACCTGATACCGAGCCTGTACGTTGATGAAAGGCAGCAGGTATGGCAGTGCCGCTTCTGTAGGAACGGTATCTCCTCCGTCAAACAACGGATATTGCACTGCCCCCGATGCATGGATAATTTCTACTGGAACACGGCTTCCGTAGTAGCAAACAACCTTTTTACCTTCACCTTTCCGCTTCCGGACTTCGCTGGAATACGCCCGCGAAAGCCTGGCAAACTCATCTAGGTCATCCTTGAACATCGACATGCTATATCCTCCTACTCTATTGCTAACTGTACCCTTATTCAACTCAGCTTAATTTCCGCGTATCTGGACAATTATCACTGTTTACTTCCACAGGTCAGCAGCTAATTTATCCAGACCTGAGTCAATAAGTGCCTGGTGGGAGGGTTTACCACTCTTGATATCCCATCCCATTGCGGCAAAATAGCTGTTTCTCAAAGAATCAAAATCAATTTCAACTCCAGCAGCCGCCCCAACTGATGCTGGGTTCATTACCCTCCTGGGTAGCTTGAAATCAGCAGGTAACAGGCCTTCCCTCGCATTAAAGGCCTGCCGTAAAGTTAGTATCCTCCGCCCGACCTCAAGTCCCTCTGTCCAGCTGAAATCCCAGCCCGTTACTGCAGCGATTAACTCAGATACCGGCACAACATTATCTATCATAAGCAGGGCACATAGCCCACTGGAACTAAGCAGTTGATAGAATTCAGCCCCTATAGCATACATAGGACCTTTACTTTGAAAATCACCGTAGACATCCAGCTTGGGCGTCCGCAGTGCGGGGTCAGCTCCCAAAGAGCCACCATGCTCAAGTACAGTCGTACCTTCGCTATCCATATGGCGGCCAGGATTAGCATCCGCAATATAGCTGGTTCCCCGGCAGGGATTATTGCGTGGGTCGTGATAGGGTAATCCCTGACCATGTACATGCATGGCATATTTTTCAGAACCTTTACCTATGCGTTCGGCGGCTTTCTCCACTCCGTCAGCAAGTATGGCGCCAAACCCTTCTCGCCGACCCAGTTTTTCCAACACAGCAATCATTGCTTCAGCGTTGCCCCAGGTAAGCTCAACACCATCGGTTTCCTCCTTGCCAATCAGTCCATTCTCATAGCATTCCATGGCAAAAGCAACAGCCGCACCCGCAGCAATGGTATCCAGACCATATAGGTTGCATATCTCATTAGCTCGAATTACCGACTCCACATTATCAGTCAGACAAAACGAGCCGAGGGCAGCCAGGGTTTCATATTCAGGCCTGTGTGTCTCACCCTCAGTAGCAAATGGACCTTCTTTTACCTCAACGATTGCGCCACACCGTACCGGACAGGCATGGCAGCCATAATCTCTAAGCTTATACTTGTCCATATTGGCACCGTCCAGATTTGTGCAGGTCGGCATTGCTTCCAGCCCACTTGTCTGCCAGTTCCTAATGGGAGAATCACCTATACTCACCAAGAAACTCAGACCTCCACCTGTCCCCACCTTGGACAGCCCCTGCTGAAAACCGCTCGACTTTATATTTTTAAGAAAATCGTTCCTTACAGATTTCAGTTTTTCCGGTTGAGCTACAGATACCTTCCCACGTCCTCTCATTACAACCGCTTTTAACCGTTTGGAGCCCATCACCACTCCCACGCCCGAGCGAGCGGCGATTCTCCCCTTATCGGTCACTATTCCCGATATCAAAGAACCCAATTCGCCCGCTGGGCCTATACAGGCGATTACTGCTTTAGATTCACCCAGTTCGTGTTTAAGTATATCTTCCGTTTCGCTGGTATTTTTGCCCCATAGATATGAAGCATCCTTAAGCTCGGCTTTGCCTCCTGCCAACAATAGATACACTGGCTTGGGGGCAATCCCCGAAAAGAAAATGGCATCATAGCCGGCCGCTTTCAATTCAGGACCCAATGAGCCGCCTGCATTTGACTCAGCCCAGGTACCTGTCAGAGGAGATTTGGTAACTACCGTGATCCTTCCACTCCCTGGTGTTGGCGTGGCAGTCAATGGTCCGGTAACAAAACCCAGTATATTATCGGGCCCTACGGGATTTGCCTTAGGTTTCATACGCTCGTAGAGGATTCTAACACCCAACCCGATACCCCCGATAAAATCACGGTAAACACTCTCGGACGGCGATTCCTCTTTTATAGCCCCTGTTGTCAGGTCAACGAATAGTATTTTGCCCGTATAACCGCCTGGCATATTAACCTCCTCTCGCCCAGTATATTTCTTAAGCCCTGGAATTATTTAACAGCAGCAGATTCAGTATCCTTAATAACACCCAATAGAATATCTGTTGCCTTTTCCAGATACTCTCTGGTTATGGTTAGAGAGGGCATAAGCCGCACAACATTGCCATAACGCCCACAGGGAATTGCTATCACACCACGATTAAGAAGCCCAGCTATAATCTGCCCCACCACACTTCCATCAATAGGTTCCTTGCTTTCTTTATCTTTAACCAGCTCAACGCCAATGAATAAACCCCTGCCTCGGACATCACCGATAATTCTGATGTTTTTTGCCCCTTCTAGAAGTCTAGCTTTTGTCTCTTCGCCTAACTGAGCAGCCCTGCCTATTAAATCGTAGCTCTTATCGGTCAAGATATCAATATTCGTCAGGCAGACTGCACAAGAAAGAGCGTTGCCAGCAAAGGTGCCTGGCTGGGAAGCTTCCACAAGCTTATCAGCCAAATCAGCTCTAAAAGTAACGCCAGCCATGGGAAGGTCACCACCCATACCTTTACCCCAGGTCATCATATCAGGCACCACTCCACTATGCTCAATAGCCCACATTTTCCCACTGCGCCCCGCACCGGCCTGAACTTCATCCGCAATGAATAAAGCGCCATGTTTTTCAGCGGCTTTTTTAACCATCTTAAGGAATTCTGGTGGCGGGACTAAGTAGCCACCTTCTCCTTGCTGCGCTTCAACTATTACCGCCGCCACATCATCAGCAGCGGTATAAGGTGTATTCAGCACATAATCGAGATACTTGCCACACTGAACACCACAGCTTGGATACTCTAAACCGAAACAGCAGCGATAGCAATAGGCGTATGGCACATGTATTACCCCTGGTATTAAAGGCCCGAAACCGTAATGGTAACGCTCACCAGTAGTTAAGGCTCCTGATCCACACCAGACACCATGGTAAGCCCCATGAAAGGCTACAATTTGCGACCTCCCGGTTATATGACGGGCAAATTTTATAGCTGTCTCCACTGCCCCGCTCCCACTCTGGGCAAAGTAACTAACGCAATTGCCACGCAGACCAACAGGCATAATACTGGAAACTTTTCTGGCAAGTTCGGTACGGCGAGTATTAACTCCCTCCATGGTATGCATTAACCTTGTTGCTTGCTCCTCTATAGCTTTAACTACCCTGGGGTGTGTGCGTCCAACAGAATTTACCCCTACCCCCGCTGATATATCAATGTAAATATTACCATCGGGGTCTTTTACCGTAACACCCATACCCTCATCCCAAACGGGAGGGGCCGCACCTCCAGGCCGAGTTAAGGACTCATATTGGGGCACATCCTTAATTATCTTTTCGCTCTTTGGACCAGGAATTTTATCAGTTACAATCTTTGGCGCGTCTGGATACGACAACTTCGCCAGTTCTTCTTCTGAAATCACTTTCTCATCTCCTCCTTATTATTGTTTAATCAAATGCCTTTGCTGAGTCATCTGCTCTTAGATACAATCTACCATAATTGTTACTATGCGACATTAAAAAGTCTCCAGTGGTGTATACTGCAATCCCAGAGATTCAGCCACGGGCTTATAGACCAGTTTACCCTTAAACACATTGAGACCTTTCTTTAAATTGCCATCCGCCTGCAATGCCTCCTTGTAGCCCAAATCTGCCAGTTTCAAAACGTAGGGGAGGGTTGCGTTGGTCAAAGCGAAGGTTGAAGTTCGCGAAACAGTAGCCGGCATGTTAGGCACACAGTAATGGTTCACACCATCAACCGTGAAAATTGGATTATCATGAGTCGTAGGTGCAGAGGTCTCACAGCACCCTCCCTGGTCAATCGCCACATCTACTATTACCGAACCCTTCCTCATCTTCGCAATCATATCACGCGTTACCAGCTTCCTTGCTCTGGCCCCTGGTATCAATATAGCTCCCACAACCAAATCCGCATCAGCTATTGCAGCTTCAATGTTGCTCTTATTTGAAGCCAGAGTGACAAGTTTTCCACCGAGAATATCACCCAGGTATCTTAACCTCTCTATGTTTATATCTATTATAGTCACAGTGGCGCCCATACCCAATGCAATCCTGGCCGCATTGGTGCCAACGGTTCCCCCTCCAATAATAACGACGTTACCGGCTCTAACTCCTGGCACTCCCCCCAGTAAAACTCCGCTACCACCATTATCCCTTTGTAGATGATAAGCTCCCACCTGAATAGATAGCTTCCCGGCGATTTCACTCATAGGGGTTAGCAGTGGGAGAGAACCATCTGGCAGCTGAACCGTCTCATAAGCGATACCAATTACCTTCTGTGCCAGCAGTGCCTTTGTCAGTTCCAACGCAGAAGCAAGGTGCAAATAGGTGAATAGTATCTGCCCTTCACGCAGTAAATTATATTCCTGAGGAAGCGGCTCTTTCACCTTAACAATCATTTCAGCTTCTTCAAATACAGCTTCAGCAGACTGCTTTATCTTTGCTCTAACCTGGAGATATTCATCATCTAATATGCTGCTGCCCTCACCGGCAGACCTCTCTACCAGCACCCTATGGCCATTTTCAATCAGAGCCCGCACGCCAGCCGGAACCATTGCTACCCGATATTCATTATTCTTAATCTCCCTGGGGACACCGATAATCAAATTTACTACCTCCTTGCTAAAGTTCAACACTCACATGTCAAGCTATTCCCATTTTACCACCACAAAGCTCACTGCTCAACGTGCTATGATTAACGATGGCAGCCACAGAGCTATAGGCGGGAAGAACATGACCAATAACAGGCAAACTAGCTGCATCCCAATAAAAGGTAACACTGAGCGGTATATATCCATCATGCTTATCTCCTTGGGAGTAATTGCCCTCATAATGAACAAATTGAAACCATAGGGTGGCGTCAACCAGGCAATATTTATTAAAATCAGGAACAGAACGCCAAACCACAACGGGTCAAAACCCAGCCTGGTAACAATAGGCAGGTATATCGGGACAACCAGCATCATAACCACAACATCATCCATAATCATCCCTAAAAAGAAGACCGACAATACCATCAAGACAATAACACCGAACCCTGATATGGGTAAGCTAAGAGCCATGTCCTTTATTAGCGTCGCCGCACCTGAAGCATGATAAATATTGGAGAACACGGTAATCGACATAATTATCCACATAACCATGGATGCCAGTTTAAGCGTATTGATACACGAGTCCTTGAAAGTCTTCCCGGTAAGCCCCCTCCTGGCCAGAGCCGCTAGAAGCATACAGAAGGCACCCACCCCCGAAGCCTCAGTTGGAGTGACTATGCCACTATAAATTCCGCCAAGAACAGCCAGCATAATCAGTACAGGAGCAATGATACCTTTCAGTGAAGCGAATTTTTCCTTCCAGGTAACTCTTTCCTCTTCAGGTATTGCTGGTGCCAGGTGAGGCTGTAAGTAGCACCTTATCCCGATATACACCATGTATAAAGCGGCCAGTAAGAAGCCAGGTAAGAACAAGCCAAAATAGAGCAAACCTACGGAAACTCCAGAAACAACGCAATAGATAATCCCCAGTACGGTCGGAGGAACAAGGATACCCAGCAACCCCCCGGTAGTTACAGCACCTATTGCCAGGTGTTTATCATACCCCCGTTTTAACATCTGGGGCAGGGCAATAGCACCCATAGTAAGAGTGGTGGCTTCACTCGAACCACACATGGCACCAAAAGCGGCTCCGATAAGCTCGGTACCCATGGCAAGAGCACCTCTCACCCTACCTGCCCACTTATAGAGAGTCTGAAACAGGTCTTCCGCTATGCCGGTAAAAACCATCACACTACCCATAAATATAAATAGAGGAATAGCTATCAGTATCTGATTGGTGGTAGCGCCATACATGGAGCTGGCAATTGAATACCACTGCGCTGGTGAAAAGAAAAGGAGGGCAAAAACGGTAGCCGTCCCACCCAGGCAAAAGGTGATAGGTAGACCGGCAGCAAAAAGGGCAAATACGCAACCAAGTAGTAATACCGTGGCGATGCCCGCACTAGGTATTGGAAGCATCATACCTTCCGTTCGTTTTCCCCTTGAGGGCGATAACATTACGGGTGAAAATAGCTATCCCCTGGAGGAGTAAAAGTGCCGCGGCTACGCAAAAGGCTATCTTGGTTGGATATATAGGAGCCTCAAAAAATCCCAGGGTATGCTGTCCCATAACCAGGGATGAATGAGCCATCCTCCCTCCCTGCCATACCACTACCGAAAGAAAAATAAGGAATACCGGAAAGGTAGCTATATCAGCTATTAACCGTCCTCTGGGGCTGAGACGCTCAAATAGTATATCGAGCCTGACGTGACCCTTATGCAAAAGCACGTATCCTCCGCCAAGAACCAGGACGGCAGAGAACAGCAGTCCGTTCACGGCCCAGGCCCAGATTGTTGGGGAGTCAAATACGTATCTTAATACCACCTCGTAAAGCATGATAAACATCATAACGATAAGACCAAAGGCTATGACCATACCAACGCGCTCATTAACCTTATCTATAATGTCAAGCAGCTTGTTCAGTTTCACCTGACTCCTACCACCTTTCCGATATTCCTTTGTTTAATTTAGTAACGCCTGTTAATCAATGCCTTCCGCTTTCAGGAAATTCCTCAACATCTCGACGGCCTGGGCAGCCCTTGGGCTCGTAGCCCCTATCTCATCCCAGGAACCACGGGAAATTCTTCTCAGTTCTGCTGCCTGAGCCAGGGTAAAGTCTACCACTGTGCCACCATGCTCTTTAAAGAATTCAAGTCCTACCGCTTCTTCTGCCATAATGGCTTTACACATCTGAGGATTGATTTCGTCCATAATGGCCTCAATTTCATCCCGTATGTCAGGCGGCAGGCTATTCCAGGCATCAAGGTTAGCTGTAATGTCAACATTGATGACTTCCTGTATAGACGGGTGATAGACATAGTCTACTACCTCATAAAGACTTAGATATTTAAGCTCAGGTTCACTATATACGCACCCATCCAGTGTACCCAGCTTCAGAGCCATGTACAGGTCTTCCAGTGGCATGAAGGTCGGCGCGCCTCCCAGGTCTCTAACCGGATATGACTGTGGCGGTTCTACCCATATTTTCATGCCCTCTATATCTGATAGCTCATTGATACGCTCTTTAGTCATCAGGGTATTGTGTCCGTAAGGTAGTTGTCGAAGAAAGTAGTGATTATGCAGAGCGTAACTTTCGCGGAAAAAGTCCAACCCACCATACTCATGAAAGAATTTCTGACTCTGCTCCAAATTCTCCCAGCTAGCAGGCAAAGAGAATGCTACCATAGCCTCGGGTATCCATTGAGCGTCAAAGGCGCAGGCTGTCATATTCAGCTCAAACACTCCCTTGCCACAGGCCTCGAACTGCTCCGGTACCGGGACAAGCATGTCGGGGAGAAACAGCTCAACGTGGAGTCTCCCGGCTAGCCTCTCATTAATGGTGTTCACAATCGTTGTGGCCTGGACTTTGTGGCACAGGTCCTCTGCAGGGTAAAGGGATTGACACTTCCACTCAATTACTTTGGTCGGTGCTGGTTTAGCGCAGCCACCAACGACTAAACCAACCACTAACATGGCAATTATAGAAATTAACAATATTTTATTTTTCATCAATCTGCCTC
>DAOVDO010000098.1 GCA_030669525.1 Dehalococcoidia bacterium
CCGGATGGGCACGCCTGTGCCTTCAATAAAACCGGCATAGATAAAGTGGATTTCCTGGTCTCTACCAATCCCGGGGAGCCTCTCAAACCACTGGCAAGAATTGCCTCAACCGGTGAGACATCCCGCCTTATGCTGGCAATAAAGAGCGCCCTTTCCAAAGCAGATGCCACCCCAACGCTGATATTCGATGAAATTGATATAGGTATTGGGGGCAGGAGTGGGGAAGTGATTGGGAAAAAACTGTTTAACCTGAGCAGAGACCACCAGGTTATTGGCATTACCCATCTGCCTCAGGTGGCGGTGTTTGCCGAAGCCCACTATATCATCTATAAAGATATCCTTGAAAATCGCACTATTACCACAATGACCCCACTTTCCGGAAAGGCCCGACTCGAGGAAATCTCTGCCATGCTGGGAGGCTTGAGCGAACCAGCGCTGGAGAGCGCTCAGGAACTACTGGGAAAATCAGAAGCCTGGAAGACAAAATGATTGCATAGTCACATTCCATAGCGGGACATTTAATTCTTTAGTTAAGGAGGGTAATGAAATGCAGGAACACGTACCAACATACGACGAAGCACTGTCGCTTCTCAGGGAATTCAACAGCAGCGAGAGTCTGCTGAAACATGCCTGCTCCGTTGAAGGAGTTATGCGCTACATGGCACGGAAAATGGGCGAAGATGAGGAGAAGTGGGGAATCGTTGGGCTGGTACATGACCTGGACTACGAACGTTTTCCGGAACAGCATTGCCAGAAAGTACGGGAGATATTACAGGAGCGGGGCTGGCCCGAGGAATACATACGAGCGGTCGCCTCTCACGGATGGGGCGTATGCAATGACATTGAACCGCAAACCAGCATGGAGAAGACACTGTACGCTGTTGATGAACTTACCGGGCTAATCACGGCAGTGGCTATAATCCGACCCTCAAAGAGCGTGGCAGACCTTGAAGCAAAGTCAGTAATGAAAAAGTGGAAAGATAAGTCCTTTGCCGCCGGCGTAAACCGCCCGGTAATTGAAAAAGGAGCGGCAATGCTGGGATTGGAATTAAGAGACCTTATCACTGACGCCATAATGGGAATGCGTGAAGTGGCTGATAAAATAGGGCTATAACAAGGTCGGCGGTGTTGTTTTATCATTTACACCGCGGGACAGATAAAATTAAGCGAGCCCCAATTAAGAGGCTCGCTCAGGAAATTTATTCTATATAATTCCTCACCCCTACTCTCCCCTTCAGTTTCAGACTGAATCGCTCTTGCTCTTTATTATTTTGAGCCTTTTTTAACTAGCGAAGAGCTCGGGGCTTCCGCTTGCTCCCCACCAGTGCACTTCCACTACTACCCTCTACCCGCTGGCACTGACGGGAAGCCATTATCAGGAAAGATCCACACGCACAACCATGCTTGCCTCATCGTGCCACCTCCTTTGCCAAGCAGAATTCAACCCTAACTTGACAACAATATGCTAGCAAAAACCTGAAATTTTGTCAAATTAACGTACTCTACGTGTGATTATTTACAGTGGTCGGGGTCAACCCCTGACCCTACATTCCTTATCGATTCCGTACCATACTTTTCCCGAATCTGGTCGATAGCCTTATCCAGGCGCTCCAGCCTTTCTGTTCGATAATCAAACATATTTAGCTGCCTTCCCTCCCCGGATAGACCTGATACCCTGACACCTATAAGGCGGATTGGCTTTCTCCTTTGTGATAAAGCCCTGTTCAGCAATTGCAGAGCTGCGGTAAAAATAACCTGACTGACATTGCTACCCTCCTTCAGGGTAGCCTGGTGAGAAGTTGTCTCGAAATCAGCATCTCTCAACTTTAAGGTAACGCACCCCGCCCTCTTACCGCGGTAGCGCAGCTCCGCACTGACCTGTTCGCACAGGCGATGCAGGCTTGTCTCAAGAAAATATCGTTCCAGTGTATCCCGAGCAAAAGTAGTTTGCTTGCTGATGGACTTGGATTCGCCAGGTGCCTCTACCCTTCGGTCATCTATTCCACTGGCATAGCGATGAACTACCTCCCCGAACTTCCCGAAGCGTCTTTTAACCACGTTTGAAGGAAGCAAGACAAAATCACCTATGGTGATGACTCCCATCCCCCCCACCACCTGTCCCATCTTTTTACCCACACCGGGCAACTTTGCTACAGGAAGAGGTTTCAAGAATTGGCTCTCGTCTCCAGGCGCCACCTCCAGCAACCCATCAGGTTTACATAAATCAGAGGCAACCTTGGCCACCACCTTACACGTTGCGATGCCCACCGAGGCGGTAAGCTTGAGTTCCTGGTGTATTCGTCCCTTTATAGCCACTGCCATCTGGTGAAAAGAACCATAGGGCTCTTCACAGCCGGTAGCATCCAGGTATGCTTCATCCAGTCCCATAGGCTCAATGCATGGGGAGAAATCAGCCAGTATCCCCATAAACTTGACTGAAGCATCCCGGTAACGAGGCAAGTGGGTCTGTATAAAAATAGCTTGGGGGCAGAGGCGGCGTGCTCTGGATAAGGGCATGCCGGCATGGATACCGAAAGGCCGTGCTTCGTAAGAAGCAGAGGCTACCACACCATGCCGTTCAGGGTCCCCTCCAACAATTACCGGCTTTCCTTTTAGCTCCGGGTCAAGCAGTCGCTCCACGGAGACAAAGAAGGCATCCAGATCAATATGGAAAATACAGCGAGCCATGGTTTCCTGCTTTCCAGCAACTTAACCTGTTTCAAAACCCAATGAGAAGCAGGCCTAAACACTTCGGGAGATAACCGCTTTCAGTCTCCTCTCAAAAACACTTCTCCGCAACAGGACCCTCCGCTGGCATTTAAGGCATCTGATGCCGATGTCAGCACCTACCCTGATTATCTCCCACTCACAGCTCCCGCAGGGATGTGGTTTGCGGAGCTGAACTATGTCTCCAACGTTAATATCCACAGCTAGCTTTCCTGCGGGTGGGAAGCTAAACAGGAATTGATCCGATTACGTATTCCCTCGGCCGTATCCCTGGCTGCCCGGGCAAAGTCCCTTCCCCTTGAAGCATAAAGAACCTGCCTCGATACATTAATGATTGCCTTTTCTCCCTGAGCATCCACTCCGTAGCTGACCGCCAGTGCTAAATCGCCACCCTGAGCACCAATGCCTGGAATGAGCAGCGGCATTTCAGGACAAATTGAGCGGATGTTCCTCAACTCCTCAGGATAGGTAGCTCCCACCACCAGTCCGATGTTGCCATGAATATTCCATTCTCTGGTTTTACATGCCACCGCTTCATATAACGGAGGACCAGCAGCGCAACGAATGTCTTGAAAATCCTGAGCCCCCCGGTTTGATGTCCGGCACAGTATGAATACCCCTTTATCCTCATAATTGATGAAAGGCTCCAAGGAATCGAAGCCAAGATAAGGATTCACCGTAGCAGCATCAAAGCCAAAGGTGGAAAACAGAGCCATGGCATAGGCTTTAGCAGTATTGCCTATGTCACCGCGCTTGGCATCGCCAATCACGGGAATATCGTCTGGTATATACTTAATAGTTTCCTGCAAAATGGTAAGCCCTTTGATTCCCAATGCCTCATAGAAAGCGAGGTTAGGTTTGTAAGCACATACCAGGTCACGGGTGGAGTCGACAATAGCCCGGTTAAATTCTAAAATGTCCATGTCGGGCATGAGTTGCGGGTTGGGGTCAAGCCCGATGCAAAGCAAACTCCTGTTTTTCCGGCTTGTATTGAGTAGTTTGTAAACAAATTTCATTATACTAAGTGGATAATATCAGACGATTCATATAAATTAAAGCATAAAGCGGGGAAAAATGAACTATAACCAGGCGATTGAGTACCTCTATAGCTTTATAGATTATGAGAAAATCAAAGGTATTTCTTACATTTCAGCCGGCTACAGCCTGAAGCATATAGAGGAATTGTTACACCAGTTAAGCAACCCCCATCTTTCCGCCAGGACAGTCCATGTCGCAGGCAGCAAGGGCAAAGGAAGCACAGCAGCTATGATTGCCCAGGCTTTAACTGCATCAGGCTACAGGACAGGGTTATACATCTCACCTCACCTGCATATCTTAAGAGAGCGTATCAGGATAGATGGTAGCTTTATCTCCGAACCTGAGCTGGCTTCCCTGACAGCGGAGCTAAAGCCCTACTTTGAGTCAGCAAGAGCCACTTCGGCGAACCAGGACACAGAACGCCATCAGGTGAATATAAAGCAGCCTTTAACCTTCTTCGAGGTGCTGACAGTGCTTGCCTTCGCCCATTTCAACAGGGAAAAGGTGGATTTCCAGGTGCTCGAAGTAGGCATGGGTGGCCGGTTTGACGCCACCAATGTAGCCAGGCCGGAGGTTTGTGTCATCACTCCCATCAGCCTGGAGCACACCGAAGTCCTGGGTGACAGCCTGGATAAAATAGCCGGTGAAAAAGCGGCCATTATTAAACCTGGTACTTCCGTGGTGAGCTCCCCACAGCCAGATGAGGCATCTCGTGTAATCAGAGACGTCTGCCAACAGCAAGGGGTGAGCCTGGTTCAGGTGGGCAAAGATATTACCTGGTACAGGACAGGCGGTGACCTTCGCCAGCAATCCCTGGTAGTCCAGGGTAAAATGTCCGACTATCAGCTCACTATTCCACTCCTGGGCAATTATCAGCTTGAGAATGCCG
>DAOVDO010000088.1 GCA_030669525.1 Dehalococcoidia bacterium
CGAGTGGGAATTCAAAGTTCTCTAAACAACCTATTTTTAACGTTGTTTCTCCTGGCGCTGGTCCTGGCTTAGCACACCCTGCCATAATAAGCACTACCACCAGCACCACCGCTATTAAAATCATCCCTATTTTCCTTTTCATTTCACCTCCTTAAAATTTAAATTATCTCCATAATGAACACTTGACTTCACATATTACCCTCCTTAATTCTATATTCTCCTGTACTCTAGAAACCTCTGGCTACCAGCCTCCCACTGGCGGCCTGGTATTGGGAGGCGGCGGGTTTTTCATACCTATCCTGAAATACTCCCCGGTCTCCTTCCTCTTCCACCCTACCCTCTGATTTAACGGGTGCTCCATCCTTATAGCTCCCGGTACCGGACAGTGGGCAACACAACATCCACCAAACCAGCACTCGTCAGGATACAATACTATCGGCGGCTTCCCTCTCTCTGGATTGGGTACCAGTACATCCGTCCGACATACCTCTACACAAGTGTTACACCCGGTGCACAGCTTCGGGTCTATTATTATCGCCTGGCATGGCGTTACCGGGTTCGGTACCATATATGCTCTGTTATTCATAACCTCTTGCCTCCTTAAAGTCCACAATGCCTGTTATAGTTCACTTCATACGTGGGCGCATTGGGTGGCAGCAGCCAGTAGTTGAAAGGTAACTCCCCCACCTTCACCTCTCCATCCTCCCTCCTGATGGTAACAAATTTGTCCCACTCTGGTGGGTCCATTTCAGGATAGTCTATCCTCTTGAAATCAGCTCCCCATACCTCAGCCTTGCTGCTCGCCTTCCGGGCTAAAGAGGCGTGCATAATCATTTCCCCCACTGTGATGTGCGACAGACATTCCAGGGTGCGCTTTAACTCATGAGGATTCCTGGCATAAGCCCTTGCCGCTTCACTCTCTCTGATGCTATTAAGCCATTTAAGACCCATTTTCAGCGTCTCCTCGCTCTTATACTCACCACAATAGTCCTGCATAATCCGGCATAGCCCGGCCTGTAATTCCTTCCAGCCTATTCCACCATCTCGACTTATCGGGGCGTAGACTCGGGCCTTCTCTTCCTCCACCTGCTTCCTGTTTATCACAGGCTCCGCTGCTGTCCTGGCATAAGCGGCAGCCTTCCTACCAGAATATCTCCCAGTAGAAGATGCCGTAGCGCAACCGAAACCCCCACCCACGTGCCCTGCTGCGTATAAACCCTCAAGATTAGTCTTAAGGTCCCAGTCAACTACCACGATGCCACCACCACCCTCTCGCCACTGTGGTGGTCCAGTTCCCCCTGAATGCATGCACCACCAGGGTTCGTATGAACCAGCTTTCTCAGGAGGCAACACGTTCGTCTGAAGCATATCCTGGTCAGGGTCAAAGCCAGCTTTTGTGTATGTTTCATATATTGGAATACGAGTCTTGCCTTCATTGCCCACCATAAGGCCAAATATCGCCCTTCGCTCGTGCTCTGGCATACCGGGCAAATCAGCATAAAATGGCAGAACATACTCTCCCTTCTTTATGCGCTGGGCCAGGTCAGGAATGAGACTGGGCCCACGAACTTCATAGGGAATATTAGCTATAATAGCAGCATGTGTAAATAATTTTTGTCCCGGCGCTGGCCGATATCGCTCCGACACCGTTTTCAGCACCCTGCCATCCCTGTCAACCCAGGGAATCTCTTTTCCAGTGGCATCAACTATCGTACAGGCATACCAGGTATTGTGGGCATTACCTGTGCCATAAGCCGGGTAGTGAAAAATCCCCATTGACGGTCCGCTTCTCTCAACTAGGGTGAACTCTGCTCCAGCTTCCCAAGCCATAGCATGACCATCACCCGTGCAGTTAGGGTCAAAGAGTTCAGTATTAGACCCTACCAACTCTGTTGAAAATACCCAGAGCCCAGATGATTGGGATGTAGAGAGCACAGTAGCTTTTGCCTTAAAGATATAAAACTCGCGTGTTCGTATGTTCACGCCGGTTGCCCCCACAACCCTGGAGCCTGTCTTGCCCCCTGCGGTTAGCAGGCTGGTAGCCATAACATAGTCATAGATTTCTACGCCTAACCGTTTAAGTTCATTATATAAGACAGGCTTCATATTTGCCCCTCCTCGGAGCCGTACGATATGTTTGTTCACGTAATCATAAGCAAACATCAACCTGGTCTTTTCATCTCTAAACGCAGCACCGGCAAATTCATCATCCACATCCCTAATCCCCACTCCCATCTTCTCTACGTCTAGTAGTGTGTCATAGCTTTCCTTACAGGTGATGTAACTGGCGAGCCCAAAACTCTGAGCAGCGCCTGATTCCACCATCTCTTCCGGGGTAACCCGACAACAGGGGTTGGTACAGGCGTCATGCCAATGGTCAATCCCAGCTCCTGCAGAACCGCTTCTTATCACTGCTCCCTTATCAACAACGACGACCTTCGCCCCCCTTTTAGCGGCATTTATAGCTGCGTGGCATCCCGCTACACCACCACCGATAATAAGCACATCCGCACTAACTTCGTTCTCCTTACCATAATGCACCGGGTATGGCCATCCCTTCACCTGTGCATATCTAATTTCACTCATCTCGATTTTCTCCTGTTAAAATAAGGCACTAAAAGGAGTCATATATTACTAATTATAAATAATTCCCTTAAATTGTCAATAGGGTAAACAGTGCAGGCAAAGTAGCAGGCACCGATACCCCGCCATCCATATCCACCAAACTTAGAGCCCACAATGCCTGTCATAATTCTCTTCATACGTGGGCGCATTAGGCGGCAGCAGCCAGTAGTTGAAAGGTAACTCCCCCACCTTGACCTCCACATCCTCCCTCCTGATGGTAACAAATTTGTCCCACTCTGGTGGGTCCATTTCAGGGTAGTCTATCCTCTTGAAGTCCAGAGCAGAGCTGCTTGCCTTCCGTGCCAGGGAGGCATGCATTATCATCTCTCCCACCGTGAGACGGACCATACACTCCAGAGTACGCTGTAACTCGTGCGGATTCCTGGCATAAGCCCTCGAAGCTTCGCTCTCTCTAATACTATTAAGCCATTTCAAACCCATCTTCAGCGTTTCCTCCCCCTTATACTCACCACAATAGTCCTGCATAATTCGGCATATGCCGGCCTGCAACTCCTTCCACCCTATTCCACTCTCTCGATTTACCGGATCGTAGACACGGGCCTTTTCCTCCTCTACCTGCTTCCTGTCTATAACGGGCTCTACCGCTGTTTTCACATAAGCTGCTGCTTTTCTACCGGCATATCTCCCCGTAGTAGATGCGCCAGCATGATTCCCACCACCTGCTAATTGATTCCCTGCAGCGTACAACCCTTCAAGATTGGTCCTGAGATCCCAGTCAAATACCACGCCAGCACTGCCAGCAAACGCTGTCTCCCGCCACTGCGGTGGACCAATTCCAGCCCACCATGGTATGTG
Organism: Dehalococcoidia bacterium; assembly: GCA_030669525.1. The sequence goes on from DAOVDO010000088.1 coordinate 3,442, forward strand.
CCGCCCAGCCACATCAGGAGGCAGAACATTCGCCTGAAGCATATCCTTGTCAGGGTCAAACCCTGCCCTGGTGTAGACATCATATATCGGTATAAGGGTCCTGCCTTCATGTGCCACCATAAGACCGAATATCGCTCTTCGCTCATGCTCAGGCATACCGGGTAAATCAGCGTAGAGTGGCAGAACGAACTCCCCTTTCTTTATGCGCTGTGGCAAGTCTGGAATTAGCCCTGGCCCGTGAATCTCATAGGGAAGATTACCAGGCCCATGGTAGAAAAATGTCTGCCCAGGCGCTAACCGATAGCGCTCCGACACCGTTTTCAGCACCCTGCCATCCCTATCAGTCCAGGGAACCTCCTTCCCGTTGGCGTCAACTATGGTGCATGCGTACCAGCTATTATGTGCGTTCCCCGTCCCATAGTTGGGATATCGAAACCCACCTGATGACGGCATGCTAGCCTCCATTACGGCAAACTCAGCTCCAGCTTCCCATGCCATAGCATTGCCATCACCGGCACAGTTAGGATCATCATGCACTGCGCTAGCTCCCTGCAATTCCGTTGAGAATATCCACAAACGAGCAGATGGCCCCGTAGAAAGCACTATAGCTTTCGCCCTGAAAATATACAATTCGCCAGTTCGTACATTCACCCCTATCGCCCCCACAACCCTGGTACCAGGCCTCCCCCCCTCTGTGAGAAGGCTGGTAACCATAACATGCTCGTACATCTCCACTCCCAGTCGCTTAAGCTCATTGTACAGTGCAGGCTTGATGCGTGCCCCCTGTATACGTATGCAATGCTTACCCTCATAATCATAAGCAAACATCAATTTGGTCTTGTCATCTCTAAACTCGGCACCGACAAATTCGTCATCTACATCCCTGACCTTCACACCCATCCTCTCCACATCAAGCAGCGCATCATAGCTTTCCTTACACAGAATATAGAAGGCAGCCCCACTACCAAATTCGCTGATAACCAGCTTACTGCTACAATCTTGAATTGCCTTTACAAATTCCTCGGGGGTAATCTTGCAGCAGGGGCTGGTACAGGCACCATGCCAGTGGTCAACTCCAGCGCCCCCATTGCCACTTATCATCACCGATGCTTTGTCAACAACAACAACCTTCGCCCCCTTCTTGGTGGCACTTATGGCAGCGTGGCATCCCGCTACGCCACCGCCAATAATAAGCACATCCGCACTAACTTTATTCTCCTTACCATAATGTACCGGGTATGGCCACTCCCTCACCCGTGCATAGCTGGTTTCACTCACCTCGATTTTCTCCTTTCAAAATAAGGCATCAATAATAGACGGGTACACTATTAATTATAAACAGTTCTTTAATGTTGTCAATAGGATAATTCCCGCTCAGAAAGCTGAGGTGCGCCGGTCCGCAACTTACCTGACGGGCTTGAATTATTTGCACCATTTACCAACCAAGCTATAAGTGCTACCAGTCAGTTATAGACCGGTAACAGACTGTTATACCACTACAAGTA
>DAOVDO010000077.1 GCA_030669525.1 Dehalococcoidia bacterium
AAGGTTGAAACAGGAGGACGTCATCGATTTCCTGGATTCGTCCAGGAATGAAGTACACCACGAAGGGTACGTTAAATGATGGTATGAACTACTTCTTGAATAGAAGAGGGGGTATGTGGATATGAACGATAGAACGAAAGAGCAACTTATTGAAGAAATAGAACTGCTGCGCAGCGAGGCGGATGAGCTAAGACGTGAAAAAGTTGAGCTAAAACAGGTTGAGGAAACGCTGCGGGACAATGAGGAGAAATACAGGAACCTGTTTGAGAACGCTACGGATGGAATATTTGAGCTGGATTTGATGGGTAGATTTGTCTCGGGCAACAGGCGGGCTGAACAGATATGTGGTTGCAGCAGGGGAGAGCTTATCGGTAAAAGTTTTACTAAGATCCTTCCCAGGAAGGAGATACCAATCATGCTGAACACCTTCCAGAAGGTGCTCAGGGGTAAGGTAAATACCTTTGAGGTTGAACTCAAAACCAGGCGTGGTGATTTGGTTCCACTGGAGATTACCACAGCGCCCAGGGAAAAAAATGGGAAACTCATGGGTACTCTGGGTATGGTCAGGGACATCGCTGAGCGCCAGCGCGCAGAGGAAGCCTTGCGTGAGTCGGAAGAAAAGTATCGCAGCCTGGTTGAAAATTCCACTGATGGCATTGTCATCGTACGGGGACGGAAAATAGTTTTTTCTAATAAGACCGTGCAAGAAATCTCTGGTTATGCTGAAGAAGAGCTTAAGAAGCTTGCCTTTACCAGGCTGATAGCGCCCTCCTCCCGGCTTGTGGTATTGAAGAGGTATCTATCACGATTAGCTGGAGCAGGGGTTGAAAATCGGTTTGAAATAGAAGTTATCACCAGAGAGAGAAGAATCATCCCCTGTGAAATTTCCAGCTCGGTTGTAACTTACCAGGGAAATAAAGCGATTCAAGCTACCCTCAGGGATATCACCGAGCGTAAGAATGCAGAGCAGACGATACAGGAGTCGGAAGAGAAGTATCACAATTTGATTGAAACGGCTCCTGATGGAATAGTCACTCTGGACATGAAAGGCGTGATTACATCCTGCAATGAGGCTGCGACAATGTTAACAGGTCATTCTAAGGGGGAGATGGTTGGTAAGCACTTTGCAAAGCTAAGATTCCTGCAGGCCAGGGACATGCCCAAATACTTAAAGTTGTTTTCTTCAATACTAATAGGAAAAATCCCCGAACCGCTTGAGGTTGCCTGGCAACATGGAGCTGGGACCACCCATTGGGGTGAGGTTCGTGTGAGTTTGATTAAGAAGGGGAATCAGATTACAGGTATTCAGACAATCGTAAGGGACATCACCGAGCGCAAGAAAATGGAGGAGGAGCTAGAATTAAGGGCTCTGCTTCTGGATAATGTTCAGGATGCAGTGCATTTGTCCGATTTTGATGGAAATATTATTTATGTGAATGAGACGGCTTGCAAATCTCTCGGTTATAGCAGGGATGAGCTATTGAAGGTGAACCTTGGTGAACTGGATACTGCTGAATATGCTCATGCTCTGAAATGGCGGAACCAGGAGTTGACGAAGAAGAAGCACACCATATTTGAAACGGTGAATTTGCGCAAGGACGGGTCAATACTTCCTGTAGAAGTACATGCTCGACTTATTGAGGTGGGTGGTAAAAAGCTTGCCCTGAGCGTTGCCCGTGACATCACCGAACGCAAGCAGATGGAGGTAGAGAGAAAGGAGATGGAGCAGAAGGCTCAACTGGCAAGCCGCCTGGCTTCTGTTGGTGAGATGGCATCGGGAGTAGCCCACGAGATAAACAATCCGCTGGTCGGCGTTATCGGCTTTGCCCAGTTGCTGATGGAGAGAAAAGACCTTCCTGACGATATCAGGGCGCAGCTAGAGATGATCTATGATGGAGGTCAGAGGGTGGCCAGTATCGTAAAGAGGCTGCTTTCCTTTGCCCGCCAGCGGAAGCCAGAGAGGACATATGTTGATATTGACCAGATTATAGAGGCCACCCTTAAAATGCGGGCCTATGAAATGAGGACTGCCAGTATAAAGGTTATCACCCAGCTTGACCCTGAGTTACACTGGACTATGGCTGATGCCGGACAGCTCCATCAGGTGTTCCTTAATCTAATCATTAATGCTGAGAGGGAGATGAGTCTGGCTCATGGTAAAGGCAATCTCCACATCAATACAGAGAAGATTGATAATACCATACGAATATCCTTCAAAGATGATGGACCCGGCATAACAAAGAAGAACCAGGGGAAGATATTCGACCCCTTCTTTACCACCAGGGAGGTGGGGCAGGGAACAGGTCTGGGCTTGAGCATCTGTCACGGGATAATAGCTGAACACAATGGGCGGATATATGTGAGAAGCGAGCCAGGCAAGGGAGCCAATTTCATTGTGGAGTTGCCGGTAATCTGTGAAGAAAAGCAGGTAGAGATAGCAGAGCCAGCCGAAGATGAGCCTGAAAAGTTGACTGAAGCCAGGATACTGGTGGTGGATGATGAGCCGATAAATCTACAGTATTTAAGTCAGATGCTGACTCAAGAGGGGCATGGGGTGGAGACCGCGGACAATGCCGGGGATGCACTGAAGAAGATTGAGGAAGGAGGATATGACCTTCTCCTGCTGGATATCAAGATGCCCGGCATGAGCGGCATGGAGTTATATAAGCGTATTCAGAAGACAGTTCCTTCTTTAGCTGGCAGAGTTGTTTTTATCACCGGGGATGTGATGGGTTCAGATACCATGGATTTCCTTACCCGGACCAAATCCAGTTATATTACCAAGCCGGTTGATATTGAGCAGTTAAAAAGGGATATAGGTCGTATATTGAGCGAATCTATTTCGTCCGGATAGGCTACAGAGATTCCAGTTCCCTGACAACGGCAGTCAGGTCATCGAAGGACTTGCAATTGAGGTTGTTCTTTCTGCAGTGTGCCAGCAGTTCGCCCGTGGCGAAGATATGGTGAGCATGTTTTGCCGGTATGATGTCGGAGTCACCATTGCCAATATATATCACCCTGTAGCCCTGTTTCAGGAAAAGCCTGATGTAGGATTCCTTCAGTCCATCATCTAACCGATTACCATCCGGCCCAAAATATTGTACTCTCACACCTTCAGGATGGAACTGAGTATGTGCTGCATGTGCCTCGATATTTTCCAGTCCAGTTTTCTTTAATATTGCCTTTATGTAGAAATCCAACCCGTTACTCACGATAACCAGCCTGAAGTTTCTCCTGGAGCAACAGTCTACCAGCTCATGGAATCCTGGACGTATTTTAACTCTTCGGGCGGGAACCTTCGAGGAAGAAGGTTTTCCTGTTATAGCCTCGAGCAGTATAGCCTTGTCCGCCTTAACCATGGCAAAGGCCCTGGTATTGAACTCCCCCACGGATATCCTGTGCTCCCGGTATTCTCTCAGTAATTGCCGCCAGTCTCCCCGGGCGAACAGGTCTAACAGAAGAAAGCTGGCATCGTCTTCGGTGATGGTTCCGTCAAAATCGCACTGAACCAGGGTTTTCATTGATTGCACAAAGAGAGTAGCATCTTTTGCCTGATGCTCGCAATTAATTGTACTCGTCCACATGATTAGTGATACTCTGCCTCCTCTACTGTTGTTGCGAGGGGCGCTAGCCCCGAAGCAATCTCCACACCTCACGCTGTCTTTGCGAGGCAGCTCTGCTGCCGTGGCAATCTGGTGGGGCGAGATTGCCACGCCTTCGGCTCGCAATGACAAAATAGGGTAGGCTCGCAATGACAAGATAGGGTAGGCTCGCAATTGCAGAAGTTAGGCTTGCAAGCATGGGTTGGCTTAAGGTAGGCTTATAATATGGAACATGAGGATATAATATAGCTGTGTTTTCTAAGGAGGGTATGCTATGAGTGGCTTTTACATAATCGTATTGCTCTGGTTGGTGCGAGTCGTAATCTGGACGTTTATCTGTGCCTTTCTGGCCTGGCTTGGAATCAGGGTGCTGGATGCGCTTACACCGGGGATTCAGGAGCGTCAGAGAATAGGGGAAAGTCCAGTCTCAGTGGGCTTATTTATGGCAGGCTTTCTTATCCTGGTGGGTTTAGTTATACATGGAGTGGTAACCGGTCCTGTGGTAGTTGGTGCTGGATTTCTGGAGAGCCTTATTGATCCCAGAAGGCTGGGACTGATAGCCATTACTTTCTTTATCAGCCTTCTTTTAGGCATAGCCTTGCTTCGAATCATCGACAGATTAACGCCCAAAATACCTTTTGGCAGTGTTGAGCGGAACCCGGTTGCGGTAGGTGTATATGTTTTTGGTTACCTGGTCTTCTTTGGCCTGATAATCCATGGTGCTTTGATCATGCCTTTGTAAAGGTGAGCTATGCCCAGATATCTGCGGGTCATTTTGTTTTCTGTAGCGATCTTCCTGGTGATGATGCCTGCCTATGCTCTGGCAGTGTCATCAACAAATTTCTACAAGCAGGGCAGAGATGTTTATGATGATTGGGACCTGTGCCGCACCAACGCTGCTGGCGAGGATGGGTTTTTTCAGGTCTATTCTGAAACCGAATTCTGTCCTGTCATTGTTAGCGAGAGCCTGGGGGAAAATGCCGACAGGGCTTATCGAATTGGTCAGCAATTTGCCAGGGATTATCCTGATGTTCACCAGAGAGCGGAGAGGATTTTTGCCTATGGCCGTGACAAGGTCAGATATGCCTCCGATGACGACCAGTTTGGCTTTCAGGAGTTTGCCCAGAACGCCGATGAGATGGCAGCCACTATTGAGGATGAAGGTCTGGCCCAGGGAGATTGTGAGGATTATGCTATTCTGCTTGCCGTTATGTACAAGGGAGCCGGTTTGCGTTCAGCTATAGTGCTGACATCTGACCATGCTGCTATGCTGGTATATTTGCCGGGGTATGAGAAGGCTAACCAGTTCCTGTCTGTCAATGGTGAATCTGGTTGGGTGTGGGCTGAGGCTACTGGTGGCAATAATCCCCTGGGTTGGATGCCAGAGAGATATATAGGGAAGAAGCTTGTAGCCTGTGAAGTTAAAGATGAGGCTATAACCGCGGTTGAGCCGCCGGATAAAACCCCCATTACCGTTACCAAAGCGGGAAGCAGTTCAGGGATTCATATATCTCCCTTCTTCGGTATCGTTGCAATCATGTGGCTTATTTCCCTGTTTAGAAGGCGGCGTTGAAGCAGGTTTGGGGCTTTCCGTGGCACCTTATTCTGCTTCAAGAGAAAGCTGGGAAAAATTATAGGAAAAAATCGAAATTGCTATTGTAAAGGCTTAATGTTGCTGATATTATTTGCGGATTAAGCTGACTACCCAGGGTAACTAGGCAAGTTTGAAGGTGAAGCATTCCTGGGATATTTGGAAATGAACGAGAAATCAAAGTGGAACAGCTTAATAGTGAAGAAGGAGGTGG
>DAOVDO010000116.1 GCA_030669525.1 Dehalococcoidia bacterium
TCTAACCATTTGGTCAATTCTCATCCACCCCGTTACCACGCTTTCCTTATCATCTTGTCAGGCAGCCAGAGAGCTATTTGAGGGAATTTTACCATCAATAAAAGGCCTATGCTTATGAGGCCAATATAGGGAAGTATTCCCTTAATAATGTGCATCGTAGTCACCTCCATCTCTGGTTTTAATGTGCCTTGAAGGAAGAAAATGGCGTAGGCTAACGGGGGAGTGATAAAGGACAGTTGAAGGTTAACTATCAGCATCATGGCGAACCAGAGGGGATCGAAATTAAGCGCGACGCCGACGGGAGCCATTATGGGGATCATGACCAGAATGATTCCTATCCAGTCAATAAACATGCCCAGGATGAGGGTTATAAACATGATAAGGGCGAAAGCTCCCCAGCGCCCGCCTGGTGCTGACAGAACGAAGTTCATCACCACATCTGTGCCACCCAGCCTAATAAATACCCCGGTAAAGATGGAAGCACCAATCACTACCATGAATGCCATACCAGTAACACGCGCTGTCCCAAGCATGGCTTCCTTTAGTTTGGCGATGGTGAGCCTACGATAGCCGAGGCACATGAGAACGGATGCCAAGGCACCCACTGCCGCTGCTTCTGTTGGAGCGGCTATACCAAGGAAGATGGACCCCAGAACTGCCAATATCAGAATTAGAGGTGGTATTAGCGAAGTGACCAACATGAACAATTTCCTGAAAAAGGGCATCCTTCTTTCTTCGGGGCCAACACTGGGAGCTAGTTTGGGTTTGAGGAAGCACATAATGCTAATGTACGTACAATACAGGGCGGAGAGCATGAAACCTGGCATAAAAGCAGCCATAAACAATTTACCAACGGAGATATTTGCCATGGGCCCGTAAAGCACCAGCATAACGCTAGGCGGGATAAGAATGCCCAGAGAGCCTCCAGCGCAGACTGCGCCGCAGGCCAGCTCCTTGTTATAACCCCGCTTAAGCATTGCTGGCATGGCGATAAGGCCCAGCATGGTAACAGAAGCAGCAATAACTCCCACAGTAGCAGCCAGAAGTGTGCCAATTAACACAGTGGCTATGGCTAACCCGCCTCTAAAGCCGCCCAGCCACACATGTAGCGACTCGAACAGGCTATCAGACACCCCAGACCTTTCCATCATCAGTCCCATGAAAATGAATAAAGGGCATGCCAGGAAAGCATAGGTGGTAATTGCCCCGTACATGCGCAGATAGACTATTTCGAATACCGGAAGGCCGAACGTTATGAAGCCTACGCCCAGGCCCAGGCTACCCAAGATGAAGGCTAAGGGATATCCCAATAGCACCAGCATGATTAGAAGGCTAAACATGACAACGGTTACTAATTCTGGACTCATATCGATCATAGCTCTTTGCCCCCATGCGTGAGGGAGTAAACATTACGGATAAAGATGGCTATCCCCTGGAGGGTCACCAGGAACCAAGCTATTGGAATCATAGTTCTGAACGGGTATAATATAGGCCTCCAGAAACCCACGTTGGATAGCTCACGCAGTGCAATTGAAGTTATTGCGTGGCGAAGACTGGAATAGAATAGAACAAGCACAAGCGGGAAAAAAAGGAAAAGGCTAAATATGGTATCAATAAGTAGATTTGTCTTGGGTGAAAATCTCCTTTGCAGAATATCTATGTTGACATGGCCCTTGTGAAGGAGAGTATATGCCTGCATCATGAGCATCAGCGTTCCACCAAGCATGTAGGTGATGTCATATGACCACTTTGTCGGCATGTTGAATACATATCTCAGGAACACGTCGTAGACGATGGTAAAGACCAGCACTACTACGATGTAGCGGAATAGACTGCCGCTCCACTCGGAGATGTTTTCAATATGCTTAACAATGAATTTCAGAGCCTTCACAATATCCTCCTCCCCATATAGGATTTATCATTGAAAGCTTTACTACCCTGGCCCAACGGGCTGGTCCAAACTCGCCGATAACCAATCCCCCTTGTGGCTATGTCACCTCGGTAATTGCTGTGGCAAAGCTACACTTGGAGCACAACTTGCCGTTGCCCTGAGCGATAACGTGAACTGCTGCTTCCTCTACCCTGCCATTGTTGCGCTATGCACACCAAACAGTTAAGGCACCGTGTTCGAGTGCCTTAACTGTTTGGTAACTGAAGCTTTTATTCCGGTGGCCAGTTTAACATAGTTGGGTCTGGCTGCTTAAGTCCTTGAAGCTGCCTGTATCCTCTCAGGAAGTCACGCTGAGACTTAAGTACCTTGGCAAAGAAAGGATCTTCCGCTGCCATCTCGTCCCATATCTCGTTGCTTAGGCGCACTATCTCCTCGACAACATCGTCAGGTAGATATTCGACCTGGACCCCGTAGTCAAGCAGCTCTTGGAAGGCTCCGATATCGGCGTAATCGGCAGAACATACCATATAGGTTGCTCCAGCCTGACAGCCGATTTCTACAAGCATTTTCAGATCATCGGGCAGCTCATTCCAGCGGTCCCCGTTTACTTTGAAGTCGAACAGGGCTAGTGGCGCATGAATCCCTGGCTCCATCATAACAGGACGAAGCTCATGGAATCCAGCGGACAGGTCAACGGAAGGCACGGAATACTCAAAAGCATCGATAATACCACGCTGCGCAGCCTCGTAGACCTCACCTCCGGGCAAGGTAACCACCGAACATCCCAGCCCAGCAAGCACATCGCCCCAGATGCCTTGGGTTCTGAATTTCAGCCCCTTAAAGTCCTTCAGCGAGGTAATGGGTTTGGGAAACCAGCCGAAATTCTCTGCCTGACTGGCGCCCATGGGACCTACAACATGTACGTTAATGTTGTTCATGTCATAGAGTTCCTGCCATAGTTCCAGGCCACCAGCCTTGTACAGCCAAGTATATAACTCGAAGGCATTGGGACCGGCTGGATATTTGTCGAAGAACATTGCCGTGGCGAACTTGCCAAACTCGGCGGATATCCCGGAAACTTCGGCATCGACTGCTCCGGCAGCTACTGCGTCAAGTATTTCATAAGCCGGCACTATGGCGCCACTGGGGACCAGTTTTATGTTGAGACGGCCTCCAGAAGCAACATTTATGCGTCGTAGTACCTCCTCACTATCCTTGTAAGACGAGAATCCAGCCGGCCATATGGCCTGGGCAATCCATTCGATTGTCTCTGCCTCAGGTGCCGCAGGAGGAGCTTCCTCTTCCTCCTCCGGTGGCGCTCCTTCTTCCGGTGGTGCCGCCGCCTCAGGGGCACAGCCAACGATAACCAAGCTGGCAATGACCGCCAGTGACAATAGCAACACAGCTATTTTCCGTTTCATTTACTACCTCCTTTTAATTTCTAACAGTGTCAGTAAAGGCATAATTCATAGCCTAACAATGCTACATATGATGACCTCCTTTCTTGCCAGTATTGCCGGACTGATTGAGATTATGGCAAAAGCATGCAGGGTTAGTCAATAGGCTTCCATATTTTTGCATCCATACAGTACTAATGCTCGTAGCAATAGGGATACACCTCACTATATTCCTTTTGTGGTTTTCGATGGTGAGACTCAACGATATCGGAGATTAAGTGGACTCCAATAGGGTAGGAGTGACCCGTTAGCCAGGTATTCTCCAGCCCCTTAATGAACCGGTCAAATTGTGCAATATTAACGCTCAGAGCTAGTTCGTAGTCCGTCCAGCCACCCCAGCGCCGTGATCCCATGCAAGGAAACGCTATGTTTGAAACCCTGTCGTGGTCAGTGTAGGCTTTAGCCGTCGCCGAGGCAGATATGCCAGATACACTGCCGTAGGAAGTGGTATAGGGACCACCTGTATACCATAAGGAGGCATCCATTATTCTATTGACCATTCCTGGGCTAACGGCAACAAGGATGACATCAGGCTCCACCTGCAGGTCCTCAAGCGCAGCCACGGTAGCAGCTTCGATGGTGAAAGCAGGAATACCGGGCAGCGTGTCCATGGAACTCTTGGCTAGCTCTCTGGTCTCGAAGTGGATTTGTTCCACATGTTCACCGCTAAGGACTTCGCCCAGGCGTTCCTCAAAACCCAGCATGCCGGGGGCAATCAGACAGGCAAAGTCGCTTCGCTTAATTAGGAACGTAGGCCGGTTGTCAGAAGCGTTGGTTCTTGCCAGAGTAAGGAACTGACACCAGGAGTGCTTCTTTTCAGGACGCGTTCCCGCTTCACTGGGAAGCTGCTCTCCTTTCT
>DAOVDO010000086.1 GCA_030669525.1 Dehalococcoidia bacterium
TAAATGAGGTGTTGAGTTGAGAGAGCCGTTCAGGAAGTTCGTGGGAAGCGAGTTGGGGGATGGCGTTTTACTCATTACCTGTGGACTACCTGGCACCTGGAAGACTGAGACGAGCGAGGAGATATCGAAAATCAAGGGTTATCCCATCCTTCGAACCGATTTAATCAGGAGAGATATACTAAAAGATGAGGATATATTCGATGAAAAAGTTGCTTCGAATATGGATAAACGGAAGATGGTATATGAAGAGGTGTGCAGACAGGCAGATGAGATTCTTAATAAAGGCGGCAGTGTGATACTTGATGCTACCTTCATTACCCAGTCGCTAAGAAGACAGGCGGCTGTAATAGCAGCTAAACATGATAAGACGTTCGTTATCCTTCAAACCCACTGCCCACAAGAAGTAGCTATAGCACGGATATTGAGGCGCACTAAAGAGAGCTACGAATCAAATGCCCTCACGGAACAAGCTTACCTCAACAATAAAAAGAAGTTTGAAGAGGTGGTTCTGGATGACCTCAAGCAGTTGACTCCGAATATTGAAGTCATGCACTTAATAGTGGATACTCAGTTTGACCTTCCTGAGGATTGGTACATCGTTGGAATTGAAAAGAGATAGGCAGTACAGTGTCCTCTTGTTATACTGATGCTGGACTTTTTGCTTCCTGCCGCTTTGAGTGCAGAGAAGAATCTCAAAATATAAGCGGTGCGGTACAATAGAAATATAAATGAAAATAGATTTACATATTCATACCAGGAGTTGCTCGGATGGCAATCTATCTATTGAAGAGGTTTTCCAAGAAGCAAAAAAGAGAAACATTGCTTTAATGTCGACAACTGATCACGATTCCATAGACTGCCAGGGAAGAGCTATTACCCTGTCAAAAGAGCATGACATTTCTTACATCACGGGAGTAGAATTAAATATAGCCTTTTATTATCCTGATGGGGATAAGGTTATTTCTCTGGATTTCCTGGGGTATCATTATGATACCGTTAATCAAGAGCTAAAAAGCAAGCTTCAATTGTTGAAGAAGCACAGGGAAAGAAGGGCGTGTCAAATTCTCGAGAAACTGAATGTTGAGTTTGACAGTGAAGGTATTGAGAGGTTAACAGAAGAAGACCTGAAGAATATACAGGATACTGTTGATGGTGTATTTGGGCGACCCCATATAGCGAACTACTTAATACGGAAAAAGATTGTGGAGAATAAGCAGGAAGCGTTTGAAAAGTATCTGGTTAAGTGCGATGTCCCCAAGTATCCTCTTACCCTGGACGAAGCGTCAAAATTAATCAGGAGCGCAGGTGGTATACTGGTGCTTGCGCACCCAAATGACCCCAACGGGACATCTTTGGTGAGTATAACGCGCGATTTAAATGAACAGATGAAGGTTATAGAAAAGTACATGCTGGAGTATATTGATGGTATTGAGTGCTGGCATTCTAGAAATGATGCCAGGACTACTACGCACTATGTCGAGTTTGGCAAGAAGTATAGTCTAATTATGACTGGAGGCAGTGATTGTCATCAAAAACCAATCCTTATGGGTACTGTAAATATACCCGATTGGGTTGCTACCCAGTTTATATAATGGAGGAGTGGAGTTCTATCCAGCCAGCAGATAAAGCACGAAGATAAATTGGAGGATTTAAGTATGAAAAATTACGATGTTAAGGACATCTCTCTAGCTGAGGACGGTAGGCTTCGCATTGGATGGGCTGGTGGTGAAATGCCGGTAATAAAGCTAATAAAACAGAGGTTTGCTGCAGAGAAGCCTCTCGAAGGAGTTCGTATTTCTGCCTGTCTTCATGTCACCACGGAAACAGCCAATCTGGCGATAGCTTTGAAAGAAGGTGGGGCTGACCTGGTCCTGTGTGCCTCCAATCCTTTAAGCACTCAGGATGATGTGGCTGCAGCCCTGGTCGAATATGGCATACCGGTCAATGCCATCAAGGGAGAGGATGACCAGACTTATTATGGGCACATAATTACTGCCCTGAAACATGAACCTCAACTCACTATGGATGATGGTGCTGATCTGGTTTCGACCCTTCATAAAGAATATGCTGAGCTTGCTGGTAAGGTAATTGGCGGCACTGAAGAGACTACCACAGGTGTTATCAGATTGAGGAATATGGCTAAAGCGGGCAAGTTAAGTTATCCACTTATTGCCGTAAATGATGCTCAGACCAAACATTTCTTCGACAATCGCTATGGTACCGGGCAAAGCACCATTGATGGTATTACCAGAGCCACCAATATTCTGTGGGCGGGTAGAAGGGTGGTTGTTTGTGGTTATGGTTGGTGTAGCAGAGGGATAGCCAGGCGAGCTCAGGGGATGGGAGCAAATGTTATTGTCACTGAGGTTGACCCTATCCGTGCACTGGAAGCTATTATGGATGGTTATCAGGTCATGCCTTTGATGGAGGCATGTGTGGTGGGGGATGTCTTTATCACTGCCACGGGAGATGCCAGTGTTATTGACGAGTCGCACTTTACCAAAATGAAGGATGGAGCTATCCTGGCTAACAGCGGCCACTTCAATGTGGAAATAGATATTCCTGCCCTGGAGGAATTAGCCAAATCAAAAAGGAGAGTGCGTCCATTTGTTGACGAATATGTGTTAGACAATGGACGGCGTATTTGTCTGTTAGGAGAAGGTAGGCTCATCAATTTAGCGGCCGCTGAAGGGCATCCGGCCAGCGTTATGGATATGAGCTTTGCTAACCAGGCTCTATGCATGGAGTACCTGGTTAAAATGAAAGGGAAGTTAAAGCCAGATGTTTACCCTGTGCCACAGGAGATTGACAAGGAGGTAGGCCGCCTGAAACTTGGCGCTATGAATATTTCCATTGATACCTTAACCGAGGAGCAAAAGAATTACCTGCAAAGCTGGGAATTGGGCACGTAATGGAGAATACGAATTCCTGAGCTTCAAATACTGAAATCAGGGAATTCGTATTTAAAAAGTTGTTGCAAATTTAGAATTTTTATACAGGAGGTTGGAGAATGCCGAATAGTTTTAATCGACTGGATTCCTATTTAGCCACTGCAGAGTCCGTCACTGAGGGGCATCCTGATAAGCTGTGCGACCAGATATCCGATGCCATACTTGACGACATACTGGCGAAAGACCCGTTTGCCCATGTTGCCTGTGAGGTTGCTGTTGCTATGGGGATGGTTATAGTACTGGGCGAAATCACCTGCAATTGCTATGTAGACATTCCTGATACTGTGCGCCGTGTAATAAAGGATGTGGGTTACACGCACCCTGAATATGGCTTTGATTACCAGAACTGTGGCGTTATTGTGTCTATTAAGGAGCAGTCAGGTGATATTGCCGCTGGTGTTAAGCAGTCTTTGGAATCAAGGACTGACGGGTCCAGTAGTGATTTAGATATAACCGGTGCTGGTGACCAGGGAATGATGGTTGGTTTTGCCTGTAAGGAAACGCCTGAGCTTATGCCATTACCTATTTCCCTGGCGCATAAATTGTGTTATAGGTTAGCGGAAGTAAGAAAAGACAGGTCAATTCCATATCTTCGCCCTGATGGAAAATCCCAGGTAACTATTGAGTATAGCCGTGGGGTACCGGGAAGAGTTGTCTGTCTTGTAATCGGCGCTCACCATGACCCTGGTATAGAGCGTGGCGTTATTGAGCGTGACATTAGGGAGAAGGTGATTGATAAAGTCATTCCTGCCGGTTTGCTGGATAGCGAAACTAGGGTTTATATCAATAGCGCTGGACAGTTTGTTACAGGAGGGCCTGTGAGCGATACTGGCTTCACGGGGCGCAAAATCATGGTGGATACTTACGGCGGTGCCGCTGGTCATGGTGGTGGTTGTTTTTCGGGTAAAGATCCTACCAAGGTAGACCGCTCTGCTGCCTATATGGCAAGATACGTGGCTAAAAACATAGTAGCTGCTGGGCTGGCCGATTCCCTGGCAATTCAGGTCGCTTATACAATTGGAAAAGCCCGCCCTCTGTCGTTGTCTGTGGAGACTTCTGGTACAGGTAAGGTTCCCGATGAGACCATATTGAGTCTCATCCACAAACACTTCGACTTCCGTCCCGAAGCTATCATAAGAACTTTAAATTTACGTCGTCCCATTTACCTTCAAACTGCTGTTTATGGACACTTTGGTAGAGAAGACCTCGGCTTATCATGGGAAAAAACTGATAAAGCAAAGCTCCTTAAGGCTGAGGTAGGAGGATAAAGTCACTGTGATTAAGTTCGGAACTGATGGCTGGAGAGGGATTATTGCTGAAGATTTCACCTTTGATAATGTACGAATCTGTACTCAGGGGGTAGCTGAATATTTAAAGGAGAGTGGACTTAGCCAGAGAGGACTGGTTATTGGCTATGATACTCGCTTTGCCTCTGAGGACTTTGCTGCCGCTGCTGCCGAGGTGATTGCTGGTAACAATATTAAAGTTCACCTGTGTCTCAAGCCTGCTCCCACTCCAGTGGTTAGCTATACTGTCCCTGATACCGAGGCTGCTGGGGCTATAATAATAACCGCCAGCCATAATCCGTATTTGTGGAATGGGTTTAAATACAAGTCTCAGGAAGGAGCCAGTGCCTCAAATGAGGTTACATCCAGGATAGAGAAAAATATCATGCGCCTTATTCGTAGCAGGCAAGTAAAAAGGCTTGCACTGGATAAAGCCTTGAGTAAAGGGCTGGTAGAATATCTGGATCCTGTTCCCTCCTATTTAAAACAGTTGAACCAGCTCGTGGATATAGAGGGATTGCGTCGACAGAAACTGAGGATAATAGTTGACCCTATGTATGGTGCTGGCGCAGGTTATTTCAAGGCACTCTTTCAAAATGGAGATGTGGAGCTTATTGAGATTAACGCTGAGAGAAACCCTTTATTTCCTGGAATTCAGCCTGAGCCCATAGCTAAAAACCTGACTGAGCTTTCCAGGCTCGTTGTGAGTCAACAAGCTGATATCGGCCTGGCTATGGATGGGGATGCCGATCGTATTGGTATCATAGATGAGAACGGCAGGTTTTTGAATCAGCATCAGGTCTTCGCACTGTTATGCCTCTATTTATTAGAAATTT
>DAOVDO010000089.1 GCA_030669525.1 Dehalococcoidia bacterium
CACGAAGCTCAGCGGCAAGTATCCAGTGTGTAGTAGGTAGCCGCTATACGCTACCCACTATGCACTACTCGCTCCTTTGACATACTCGAATATCTTCACTGCTGGCTTACCATGCCATTTTTGTGGTGAGGTGTAAACCAGTTTGTAATGCGTCATTTCTTCCAGAGGTACAGGGCTGGTAAACTGGTCTATGCCTATCACTCTGTAATTTCCTGATTCCTGGTTTGAGATGTAAGTTACAGCTTCTTCATAGCTGGCGAGGAGAATTGAGCTGGTGATTTCCCTGTAATTCGCCCCTTCCTGGCTCAATTTCTCCTCATAGGAAATCACAATTGTGGCATCTTCAGGTTCCACAGCCTGGCCGTCAAAGTTGTACAGCCTGACAACGGTGGAGCGATAGTAAGTGGGGTAAAAGAGGGTTACTGGCTCTAGCTCACCGTCCTCCGTTTGCGCGTAATAGGTTCCGAAAAACTCACCTTCGTTGCTGCCAGCCCATCTTGGCATAGCATAGAATTTCGTGGTGGGCATCGCATTGTCGATTATCACATATTGCGAGCGCATTTTATCTGCTATTTGATTGGCGGAGTTTTCATCTTGGGCAATGAAGAAACGGGCTACCTGTGAGGCGCTTTGCTGAAAGGGATTGGAGATGGGTATGCGGTGGGCAATGCGAGTTATCCAGTGACCATAGTCCCACCAGGACATTACTCCATAGGCGGTTTCAGGATAGTGAAACGGAGTTTCATATAGCTCGTAATAAGAGTCTGGGTCGTCAAAGGGCTCTGGAGTGTTATTTTTTAGCCATAAAAGCGAGCTGTACCAGCTCTGGTCAATGATATTCTTCTGGCTGGCGAGAGGCTGCGTCAATTTAATGGGAAGGCCACAAACCTTTGTATAAGGCTTGATGCCGGGAAGCCCCACACTGGGGAAGATGACCAGGAAAAAGATAGCTACTCCAGCCACAATTACCTTTACCCACATGGCTCCAGGTTGGAGAAAAGTTTTTTTCCTTATTTTGGCCTTTTTCTTTCCTTTTCCCTTTGTAGATGGCTCCACTGCTTGTTCAGGCTTTGATAGCAATTCCCCTAAGCCAGCACAGTCCAGAATTCTCCAGCAGAAATACCCCGTGAGCAGAGCTGCATTTATGGCGTAGTAATAGCTGAAGCGACGTTGCCCCAGGACGGCCAGCAGCATTATTACACTCCAGGTCAGGAATAGCGTCTTATCAGCGCTTTCCTCCGTGATGTTACGGTAAATGAGCCAGCCAAATGAGATAAAAGCGATGATGAAAGTAGTGGTGAAATTGAGCCAGGCTATTTCCAGCGTGAAGCGGCCATAAGGGAAGAGAAGTGGATGTACCTCGAGGATGGTCAGGCTGGCGCCGCTGGGGGTGAAAATACCGAACCTACTGAACATTGAGTGAAGCAAAGAGGGATTGATAGCATGGAAAATAGCTAAACCGATGGCAGCAAGCCCAAACATTGCTAGAATGCTATAAATAGGCTTTATCGCTTTAGTTGACATAAGAGTTGAAATGCCACTTAGCATCAGGGGTGTCACTACAGCAATTACCAGGGATACACGGCAGATAGTCTCTACCCAAGTTTGGCCTAAGAGGGGAAGGGAGATTATAGAGGCAACGAGGAAGAACAGGGTGCCTATGATGCACAGGTAGTCAGTTGATTTGCCTCTGAGGTGGTCTATGATGAATTGAATTAGCAGCCAGGCAAATATGATAAATATAAGCAATAGGCCACCAACCCAGGTGAGGAGATAAATGCCCAGGAAGATGCCAGCCAGTAGAATATAGATGAGGGGCTTAGTTATAAGTGCCCAGTTTCTGTTTAGCAAGTGGCCAAATGATATTTCCCTTTCTTTGGCCTTCTTAACCGCCAGTATCAAAAAGAGCACGGTTACCGTGGTAAATAAGCTTTCTGCCACATGGTGGTCGGTGAAACCAAGCAGGGAACGATTCAAAAATTCACCGGGCAAGATGGTAACCAGGGCAGCCGAAATTACGCCTACCCAGCGATTAAACAGCTCCTTACCAATGAAATAGACCGGGATAATTGTCAGGGTGCCCAGGATGGGCGGGAGATAGGCACCGACAACATCTATGGTGCTTTGGGATGGCGAACCCAGGCCAACAAGCCAGGCAATGCCAGCCACAAGCCAGTCAAAGAAAGGAGGCCAGGGCACTGTAGTGCCATAGGGGTAGAAGGTATAAGGGTCGAAGAAAATGCGATGAGGGAAATGCTGGAGCAAATTATCCACCAGTCTCATGTGATACCAGGCATCAGTGCCTCTGAACCAGACTGAGCCGTTGACAAAAACCTGGTCATGCGGCAGGGCTGTGCGTATGTATAGTGAGATGATGCAGAGGATAAGCAGGCTTATGCCAGCTATGGCTGCTGCAGGAAGCTCTAGTTTTTGACCTAGTTTCACCTTCACTTAACTATAAATCGGGTGATGGGATCAGAATCCAAAAGGCCTTGTTTACAAAGCAAGCGCTTCACGTTTTGCGCTGTTATGTTTGCTGTTCATCTGGGCAAGATTCTAGTGGTAGAGAGCACTGATGTCAATCATACCGTGGTTTTTTTCACAGATGTTGCGCATTTTCGAGTGGCCAGGTCTTCCAAATCGACAGGGCGAGCAGTGCTAAGTCAAAAGGCTAATAGCATTTAAAGGATGGGTAAGCATTGCTTTAGCTCATAATCAGTTACCTGGCTGCAGTATTGCTCCCATTCTACTTTTCTATTCTCGATAAAGGTATTAAATAGGTGTTGTCCTAATGTTTTTTTCACCAGTTCGCTGCTCTCGGTTAACTTTATGGCTTCATATAAGCTTCTTGGAAGTGCGTTTATACCCTTTTCCTGTCGCTCTTGTTCAGTCATTTCAAAAACATTTCTTTCAAGAGGTGGTGGTGGGTCATACCCTTTTTCCATTCCTTCCAGCCCGGCAGCCAGTATGGCGCTGAAGGCTAAGTAGGGATTACAAGCCGGGTCGGGCGATCTGAGTTCAATTCTGGTGGCCTTTTCCCTCCCTGGTTGATATTCGGGTATCCTGATTAAATCAGCTCGGTTTTTCCGTGCCCAGGTAATGTATACAGGTGCCTCATAGTTTGGCAGGAGGCGCTTATAAGAATTCACCCACTGGTTAGTAATAGAGGTAATATCAGGTGCGTGTTTTAATAACCCGGCAGCAAAGTGTTTGGCTGTCTCAGATAGGTGATGCAATTCCTTTTCATCAAAGAAGGTGTTCCTACCATCTTTGAATAATGACATATGGACGTGCATCCCACTGCCATTCACGCCAGACACAGGTTTGGGCATAAAAGTGGCATAAATTCCATGCTTCTGAGCCACCTGTTTGACTACCAACCGGTAGGTCATTACATTGTCTGCCATGGTCAGAGCATCGGTATAGCGTAAGTCTATCTCATGTTGACTGGGAGCAGCTTCGTGATGGCTACATTCTACACCAATACCCATTTGCTCCAGGATAGAGATTGTTTCTCGCCTTAAATCTGTAGCTGTATCAGGAGGAGTTAAGTCAAAGTAACCACGCTGGTCCAGAAACTGTGGTGTTTCTGAATTTTGAAAGTAGAAATATTCCAATTCAGGACCAACATGGAAAATATAGCCCATATCCATAGCTTTTTTCAGGTTTTCTTTAAGTACGTACCTGGGGTCGCCTTCGAATGGTTGTCCTCCAGGCCAGTAGACATCACAAAACATCCTGGCTACCGTTTGATGCTCCTCTGAATGCCAGGGGAGGATTCGGAAAGTAGTGGGGTCAGGTAAAGCCACCATATCGCTCTCATCAATACGTGCAAAACCTTGAATGGATGAGCCATCAAATCCGCTTCCATATTCCATGGCTTCTTCCAACTCTTTAAGGGTAATAGTAAAGCTCTTTAAAAATCCCAGGATGTCGGTAAACCACAACCTTATAAATCTGATGTCTTGTTCCTTGGTTATCTTAAGGATATGGTCACTTGCCTCAACACGATCTCTGGCGGTCATTGCTCCTCCCAATTCTCATAGCAGTCAGCGGCTATCAAATCACAAACAAGAGCTGAAGTCAACTGGATGGGCGTCCACTATGGCCTCTCCCAGTTGCAACAACGCCGGTAATCGGCGTTGTTCTCCTTGCAGTTTCTTACCATATCGTCCTCGGCATTCCCTTCTTAGATTCTTATCTTCTTACTGGAATCCCTCTTTCAGCTAGATAGTCCTTTGCCTGGCGAATTGAATAAATCCGATAATGAAAGATACTGGCGGCGAGAACAGCATCAGCTTTGCCTATGGCCAGGGCTTCGTAGAGATGCTCCAGGTTACCGGCACCGCCGCTGGCAATTACAGGTACCGATACTGCCTCGCTGATGGCACGTGTCAATTCCAAATCATATCCAGTCCGTTGGCCGTCAGCATCCCAACTGGTTAACAGCAGTTCTCCAACACCCAGAGTAACAACTCGTCTGGCCCATTCAATGGCATCAATGCCCGTTGGTTTTCGCCCACCATGAGTACAAACCTCCCATTCAGGCTTATTTTCGCTATTTGCCCTCTTGGCATCGATAGCTACCACGATGCACTGAGAGCCAAATTTCTGTGCTCCCTGGCTGATAAGCTCAGGGTTGAGCACAGCAGCAGTATTAATAGTTATCTTATCGGCACCTGCTTCTAAGGTGCGCCGTATATCGCTAATGCTACGCAGCCCACCACCAACGGTGAGTGGAATAAAAACCTGCTCTGATACATGCTTGACCACGTCTGCCGTAATGTCACGTCCTTCAGGGCTAGCGCCAATATCCAGAAAGACAAGCTCATCAGCCCCCTCTTGATAATAAAATGCTGCAAGCTCCACAGGGTCACCAGCATC
>DAOVDO010000127.1 GCA_030669525.1 Dehalococcoidia bacterium
AACAGCTTTAATAGTCGCTTGTATTTGCTGGGGTAAAGTACCGCCATTGGTATCGCAAAGGATTACACATCCAGCGCCGGCTTTGGCTGCAACGGTCACTACCTCAAGGGCATATTCTGGATTTGCTTTATAACCATCAAAGAAGTGCTCAGCGTCGAAAAAAACCCTAGGCCCGTATGACCCCAGATAGCTAATAGAATCTTTGATCATGCTGAGGTTATTCTCCAATGTGGTTTCCAGGACCTGGGTCACCTGTTTATCCCAGGCCTTGCCTACAATGGTAATTACCCCTGTTCTAGCCTCCAGCAAGGCTTGAATATTGGCATCTTCCTCTATGCAATGGCCTGAGCGTACCGTACTTCCGAAGGCAACCAGAGTTGAATGGGTTAAGTTCAGGTCTGGTGCTCGTATAAAGAATTCAGCGTCTTTTGGATTAGAGCCAGGCCAGCCACCTTCAATAAAATCAATGCCTAACTCATCCAATCTCTGTGCGATCTTTAGTTTATCCTCAACAGAAAAGGAAATACCCTCCTGTTGAACGCCGTCTCTCAAGGTCGTATCATAAAGTTGTATTAATGGCATAGAAGCATCCTCATTAACTGCTTATCCTGTGGGTAATTAATTTACCCATCTCATGCGTCCCTATTTTAATTTTATCCTCTGACCATATATCGTGGGTTCTGTAGCCTTCTCCTAAAATGGAGAGGACGGCATCTTCTATGGTGCAGGCTTCCACCTCCAACCCAAAGGAATGGCGAAGCATCAGTGCAGTGCTCAGGATAGTAGCGATGGGGTTAGCTAAATTCTGTCCTGCTATATCTGGGGCACTACCGTGAACCGGTTCATACATTCCAAATGCCTTCCCCTTAGGTATTCCAGCCAGGCTAGCTGAAGGCAACATACCCATAGAACCAGCTAGAACTGAAGCCTCATCAGTGAGGATGTCGCCAAACATGTTTTCGGTAACTATAACGTCCAAATCTGCAGGGTGCTGGATAAGCCACATGGCACAGGTGTCCACCAACATGTGCTGCAGTGTGACGTCAGGATAATCAGCAGAAACTTCTGTGGCGACCTGTCGCCATAACCGGGATGATTGGAGAACATTTGCTTTGTCTACAGATGTTAGCTTTTTAGACCTTGCACGGGCCAATTCAAAACCGACCCGAAGTATGCGCTCAATCTCAGCCTCAGAATAAACCAGGGTGTCAACTGCCTGCCTCCCTTCTGAAGTTTGCCATTGTTTCTTGGGCTGACCAAAATAGAGTCCTCCGGTAAGCTCACGGACTACTATTAAATCAACGCCTTCAATTATCTCCGGTTTTAGAGGTGTGGAATGAAGCAAGATAGGCAGAACCTTTACCGGACGTAGATTGGCAAATAACCCCAGTTCTTTTCTCAGTGCTAGAAGCCCATCTTCAGGGCGAACCTTGGCCTTGGGGTTGTCCCATTTTGGCCCACCAACAGCACCAAGCAATACGGCATCACACTCCTTGCACATACCAAGCGTTTCTCCGCCAAGAGCTGTGCCGGAAGTATCTATGGCGATACCACCTACTAGACCGTTATGCAGGTGGAATTCATGCCCGAATCTTTCGCCTACAGCCTGTAACACCCCTATTCCTTCATCTATGACTTCAGGACCAATGCCATCGCCGGGTAAAACTGCTACATTATAGTTCATGTTGTGACTCTCCTGTAATTAAGTTATTTGTATATTCAATCAATTTACCAGCGCAAATAATCCTAGACTCATCTTCTCCAGATCTTACTAAGCCATCCTTTTGGAGTATCTTCTCTACTGGTAGTGGGCTTTATTAAGAACGTTAATATGAAGGCAATAATACCAAGTACGGAACAAATTTGAAAAGCCGGAGTATAACTGCCGTATGTCTCAGATATCCTTGCTGCCATTAATGGTCCAATAGCACCTCCAAGTGCAAGGTTGAGCATTATTGTACCATTTATTATTCCATGTGCTTTCAAACCGAATAAGTCAGCTACCATCAATGGCCTTAAGGCTGATTCACCGCCGTAGGCAAAACCATAGATAACTGCAAACATGTATAGCATCCATAACGTATTTGATGGCACCAGCCATAACAAAGCCACAGCGGCCAGGATGAAGGCGATGCTATAAGTTGTTCTGGTGCCTATCCTGTCAGCTGCACCACCTAGAATAATCCTGCTTGCAATGCTAATCCCACCAAGAGTTGCCATGATGGTAGCAGCCTTTTCCGCTGGGATGTTTATCCCCATAGCATATGGAACAAGGTGCACCATGATAGCCTGCATGCCGATACCATAGCAAAGAGTTATAACGAAAAGTAGCCAGAATTGTCTGAAATGAATTGCTTCTTTATAAGAAAATTCACTGGTTTTCGGTGACTGACCTGTTTTACTGGACTCCTGGTAACCATATGGCAATAGTCCTATTTGGACAGGATCACGTTTTAGAAATAACGCTGCTGCTACAATCAATACTAAAGCTGCGCTGCCCATTATTTTGCAGGCAGTAGCCCAGTTGTAGCTGTAAACGAGGTGATTGACTATCGCGGGTACAATCATTATGCCAACACCAAAACCAGTTACGGCTACTCCCATCATCATTCCTCTATTTTTAATAAACCACCTGGCTATTGTAGCTGTTAATGGTGCAACACTGCCGCCCATGGCAACACCTATTATTCCCCCATAAAATAAATATAGCTGCCAGATAGCAGTAATATTGGACATCAATAAATACCCTGAACCTAAAAGGAATCCACAAACTACCAAAATCACTTTTGGACCAAATTTATCACTCAATCCACCGGTAGCGATACCCAGAAAACCACTTATGAGAGAGGCTAATGCGTATGCACCAGTTATCGTCTCTTTAGTCCAGCCTAAATCTTCCTGTAATGGGCCAAGTAAAATACCAAAGCTATAAAATGTACCCCACATTACCGATATGATAATAAGAGAGGCCACAACTACAATATAGCCATAGAAGAACTTTGGTTGGCTTTTTTCAGGCATCTATGTAATTTACCTCTTTTCCCGGTAGCTCTGAACGACAACCCCTAAAGTTTGAAACAGTGAAGGTATATTTCGCTTTAAATCCCTATTTACGTTGGCAAACCAGTATATATTTTATGGGGTCACTTACCTATTTCTTAGTTCTTTGCTATATGATAACTCAAGCTATAAGTGGAGAATCTCTGGAGATACCCTTTTCCTCCTCATAGGTTTAGGATGATAGTTTTCCCTTTCTCCGTTTGGTGTACTGGATTAGTCCTCCAGCATTGATGATTCCCATCATAAATTCTGGATAAGGATTGGCAATAAAGGTCTTATGTTTAGAGATGTTGCTAATCTTGCCGCTGAATAAATCCACTTCTAATATATCGCCAGCTTCTGTTTCATCTACTGCTTCGGCACATTCCAGGAGGGGCAATCCGATATTAATGGCATTGCGAAAGAAGATACGAGCGAAACTTTGAGCGATGACACATGATACACCGCATGCTTTAATTGCCAATGGAGCATGCTCACGAGAGGATCCACAGCCAAAATTGGCGGTAGCAACTATAATATCTCCCGGGGTTGATTTAGTGGTGAATTCAGAGTCAATATCCTCCATGCAGTGCCTGGCCAATTCGGCAGGCTCCGAAACATTCAGGTAACGCGCTGGTATGATAACATCAGTATCAACGTTAGCACCAAACTTGTGGACTTTTCCTGTCAGCCTCATTATGTAACCTCCTCGGGGTCTCC